>NZ_QAIJ01000312.1:11328-21556 GCF_003060985.1 Stenotrophomonas sp. HMWF023 | reverse complement strand
GCTTACAGGCGGCTGGCGATCGCCTTGGCGAAGCCCATCGTGTTGCCGGTGCCGCCGAGGTCGCCGGTCAGCGAATCCTTGGCTTCCAGCGTGGCCACGATGGCCTTGCGCAGGCGCTCGGCATTTTCCGGCTGGCCGACATGGTCCAGCATCTGTGCCGCTGCCAGCAGCAGGGCGCACGGATTGGCCTTGCCCTGGCCGGCGATGTCCGGCGCGGTGCCGTGCACGGCTTCGAAGATCGCCGCGTTCTCACCGATGTTGGCACCCGGGGCCAGGCCCAGGCCACCGACCAGACCGGCACACAGGTCGGAAATGATGTCGCCGAACAGGTTGGTGGTGACGATGATGTCGAACTGTTCCGGACGCATCACCAGCTGCATGCAGCAGTTGTCGACGATCATTTCCTGGAACTCGATGTCCGGGTACTTGGCCGCCACTTCGCGTGCCACGGCCAGGAACAGGCCCGAGGTCGACTTGATGATGTTGGCCTTGTGCACGGCGGTGACCTTCTTGCGACCGGTGCTGCGGGCCAGCTCGAAGGCGTAACGCACGATGCGCTCGGAACCCTTGCGGGTGATGCGGGTACCGGAGAAAGCGGTCTCGCCGTCGGCCGACACTTCCTGGCCTTCGGCCAGGTACGCACCTTCGGTGTTCTCACGAACAGTGATCAGGTCGACGTTGTCGAAACGCGACTTGGTGTTCGGGAAGGTGTGGGCCGGACGCACGTTGGCGTACAGGTCGAAGTGGCGGCGCAGGCTGACGTTGATCGAGGTGAAGCCACCACCGACCGGCGTGGTCAGCGGGCTCTTCAGCGCAACCTTGTTGCGCGCGATCGATTCCAGGGTCACCGCCGGCATCAGATCGCCGTGCTTCTCCAGGGCCACCAGGCCGGCGTCGGCGTCTTCGTACTCCAGGCCAGTCTTGAGCTGGTCGAGCACGAACAGGGTGGCGTCCATGATTTCCGGGCCAATGCCGTCGCCGCGGATGACCGTAATTTTCTGCGTCATTGATCGATGTTCCGAACAGGGGGAAAAACGCCGTCCGGACGTGCCCGGAAACGCCGGCGCAAAGGAAGTTTCACCCGCAATTATGCCTGAGCCGGGGCCGAGGTCCCAAATAGACCATGGTCCCAGTCCCCGGCTCAGGCAGAATTGCCCGCGCATTCCACCTCTACCCCCGCCTGTCGGCGCGCCCCTTCAACAAGAAGGGGCTCCTGGGCTGTTGGATCGCGGGAAAGGCCCCGATGTACGCCACCGGTAGCGCCGGGTCATGCCCGGCGGCCTTTCGTTCAGGTGCCCGCCGGGCATGGCCCGGCGCTACCTGCGAGGAGCAAGGCTTCTGGGCTGGAAGATCGCGGGCAGTGTCGGCCGCTGGCCGGCAACCTCTGCCACTTCGGGTCCACTGGATGCCGGCCAGCGGCCGGCACTACCAGACAGCCCGGTTCGCGGTAGCGGCCGGGCTCAGTGCTCGTGCGCGGCCGGGGCGGCGCCGCCACCTTCCAGCTGGTCGAGGAAGTCCACGGCGCGGCGCAGGTGCGGGATCACGATCGAGCCGCCGACCACCAGGCCCACCGAGAAGGTCTCGAAGAACTCCTCGCGGGTGACGCCAGCGTCCTTGCACTGGGCCACGTGGTAGCTGATGCAGTCGTCGCAGCGCAGCACCATCGAGGCCACCAGGCCCAGCAGCTCCTTGGTCTTCACATCCAGCGCGCCGGCCTGGTAGGTCTGCGTGTCCAGCGCGAAGAAGCGGCGCACCACCTGGTTCGGCTCGCCCAGGATGCGTTCATTCATGCGCTTGCGGAAATCGGTGAACTCGGCGATCCGGTCCTTGCTGCCGTCGTCGGCCGCGCTCATGCCTGGCCCTGCCCGGCCAGCAGCGGCTCGAGCTTGCCTTCACGGTGCAGGGCCATCATGTCGTCGTAGCCGCCCACGTGGACGTCGCCCACGAAGATCTGCGGCACGCTGGTACGGCGGGTCTTGGCCATCATCTTCTCGCGCTCGACCGGGTCCAGGTCGATGCGGACCTCGGTCCATTGCTGGCCCTTGCTCTTGAGGAAGTTCTTGGCGGCCACGCAGTACGGGCAGACGGCGGTGGAATAGATGGTGATGGCGGGGCTAGCGCCGGCGGACTGGGCTGTCACGGGAAACTCCACGATGGATCGACGGTCCATATATGGTACCGGTGCGCTGGAATTTCCACGCCACGCCCGCAACACTGTGGATTGATTAACGAATGGTTGCCCCCTGCCCTGCCACGCTGGACAGACCCTGCCCGAGGATCGACCGCTTGCGACCCCTGCTGCTCACCGCTGCCCTCACCCTGGCCCTGGCCGCCCCGCTGGCGCAGGCCCAGGAGAAGCTGCCGGACATCGGTTCCTCGGCGGGCGAACTGCTGACCCCGGCCCGCCAGGCCGAGTACGGCGCGATGATGCTGCGCGAGCTGCGCAACTACGGCTACCTGCTGGACGATCCGCTGGTCAACGACTGGCTGCAGACCATGGGCACCCGCCTCGGTTCCAACAGCGACCAGCCACGTCAGCCCTATACGTTCTTCGTGATGAAGGACCGCCAGATCAACGCCTTCGCCACCCTCGGCGGTTACATCGGCGTCAATGCCGGTCTGGTGCTGACGGCCGAACGCGAGGACGAGGTGGCGGCGGTGCTGTCGCACGAAATCGCCCACGTCACCCAGCAGCACGTGCTGCGCGGGGTCGAGCGCGCCCAGCGCGACCAGATCCCGATCCTGCTGGGCATGCTGGCGGCGGTGGTTGCCGCCCAGGCCAGCAACAGTTCCTCCTCGGGCAACGCGACCATGGCTGCGATCAGCTCGGGCATGGGCCTGATGCAGCAACGGCAGATCGACTACACCCGTTCCAATGAATCCGAGGCCGACCGGCTGGGCATCCGCACGCTGTCGCGCAGCGGCTACGACGTGGATGCAATGGCCGGTTTCTTCGAACGCATGTCCTCGGCGATGCGCGGCAACGACGGCGGTTACAGCGTTCCGGACTTCCTGCGCACCCACCCGGTCAACACCACCCGCATCAGCGAGGCCAAGGCCCGCGCCGAACAGATGAAGAAGGACACGGTGCTGCTGACCACGCGCACGCCCAGCGGCGAGCGCAGGGAACGGGTGGATCCGGCCGACCCGACCCTGGGCGATCCGCTGCTGCGTGGCATCAACCCACTGCTGCCCAGCAGCGTGCTGCGGGTTCCGATCGGCCAGCTCAGCCGCGGCGCCAGTGGCGATTTCAACTGGGCCCGTGAACGCCTGCGCGTACTCAGCGCCGACAGCCCGGCCGAACTGCAACGCGAGTACGCCGATCTTGCGCGGCGGCAGAAGGATGGCCTGGACGACGCCCAGCGTTATGGCCAGGCACTGGCCACGATGCGCGGCGGCCGCAGCGGCGCCAGCGAGGCCCGGCAGACGTTGACCGATCTGTTGAAGACCCACCCGGACAGCCTGTGGGTCGCCCTGGCCCTGGCCGAGGCGGAATCGCGCACCGGCCAATCCACCCAGGCCAATGCGCGCTTCGAACAGCTGCTGCATGAGCACCCCAACAGCCGGCCGGTGGCCCTGACCTATGCCGAGATCCTGAACGAGCAGGGAGGCCAGGCCGCGGGTCAGCGCGCGCAGGCGATGCTGCGTCCGCTGCTGTCGCAAAGCGGTAACGATCCGGTCTTCCAGCAGCGCTACGCCCGCGCCAGTGAACTGGCCGGTGACAGTGTCCGCGCCAGCGAGGCCTATGCCGAGGCGGCGTTCCTGGGCGGGCGCCCGGAACAGGCCCTGATGCAGCTGCAGGCACTCAAGCGCAACCCCGCTCTGGACTACGTCGGCCGGGCCCGGGTGGATGCGCGGATCGAGTCGATCACGCCCACCGTGCTCGAGCTACGCCGGCAGGGTGTACAGGACCCGGACCTGGACCGCCGCTGAGTGCGGCATGACCGGCAGATGGCAGGAATGGCAGATGCCGACCAGGTAGTCACAAACATGTCATCAAACCGTAGTCTACTGGCACCACTCCAGTAACTGAGCCCTACGGTGCCCTCGTGCAGAAACGCATCCTGATCGTCGATGACGAGCCCGCGATCCGCGAAATGGTCGCCTTCGCCCTTCGCAAGGGCGATTACGAACCTGTCCACGCCGGTGACGCCCGCGAGGCCCAGACCGCCATCGCCGACCGCGTCCCTGACCTGATCCTGCTGGACTGGATGCTGCCCGGCACCAGCGGCCTGGACCTGGCCCGGCGCTGGCGCAAGGAAACCCTCACCCGCGAAGTGCCGATCATCATGCTGACCGCGCGCGGCGAAGAGAACGACCGCGTCGGCGGCCTCGAAGCCGGTGTGGACGACTACGTGGTCAAGCCGTTCTCGGCGCGCGAACTGCTGGCCCGCATCCGCGCGGTCATGCGCCGCGCCCGCGACGATGACGAGGACGGCAGCGTGGCGGTGGGATCGATCCGCATCGATGGCGCCGCCCATCGCGTGTTCGCCAACGACCAGCCGGTGCCGATCGGCCCGACCGAATACCGCCTGCTGCACTTCTTCATGACCCATCCTGAGCGCGTGTACACCCGTGCGCAGCTGCTGGACCACGTGTGGGGCGGCAGCGTGTATGTGGAAGAACGCACCATCGACGTGCATATCCGACGACTGCGCAAGACGCTGGAACCGTTCAACGCCGAGAACATGGTGCAGACCGTGCGCGGCGCCGGTTACCGCTTCTCCACCGCAACCTGAGCCTCGTCGTGCCGGCGCCGTGCACCCCACGGTGCCGGCGTCGGCAACTCTGCTATAACCCTCGGTTCACCTGCGTGAACCGCCGCAACCCACGACGAGACCGCAATGCCCCGCCACATCCGCTCTGCCTGGTTGAAGACACTGGCCACCGTGGCCATCGTGTTGCTGTTGGCCGGTCTGGTCGGATGGTTCACTGGCCACCTGTGGCTGTGCATCGCGCTGGCGGCACTGGCGACGCTGGTCTGGCACTACTGGCGGCTGCGCCGCGTGCTGCGCCGGCTGACCGCGCGCCAGCGCTGGGATACCGCCGCCGAAGGCACCGGCGTCTGGAACGAGCTGGACCGCCTGCTGTACCGCAACCAGGTCGAGATGCGCGTGCGCAAGCGGCGCCTGCTGGACATGCTGCGCAGCTATCGCGCTGCAGCGGCCGCGCTGCCCGACGCCGTGGTGGTGCTGGACCGCAACAGCCAGCGCGTGCAGTGGTTCAACGAAGCGGCCACGGCGCTGCTCGGCCTGCACCATCCCGGCGATCTGGGTGAGGCCCTGGTCGAACGCCTGCAGCCGATGCCGCTTGCCCACTGGCTGGCCGGTGGCCGCAACGCCGAACCGATCCTGGACGTGCCCTCGCCGGTCGATCCTGCGATCCGCCTGAACCTGCGCCTGATTCCCTATTCGTCCGACTACTGGCTGCTGATCGCCCGCGATGTCAGCAAGCTGCTGCGCCTGGAACAGGTCCGCCGCGACTTCGTGGCCAACGTTTCACACGAACTGCGCACCCCGCTCACCGTGGTCCACGGCTACCTGGACATGATGGACCCGGAGGATTTCCCGGGAACCGGACCGATGCTGGAAGAGATGCGCAAGCAGAGCCAGCGCATGGCCCAGCTGGTGGAAGACCTGTTGACCCTGTCGCGGCTGGAATCGCAGGAACACAGCGAGGCCGAGACGGTGGCCATGCAGCCCATGCTGGCCACGCTGCGCCGCGAAGCCGAGGCACACAGCCAGGGCCGCCACCAGATCAGCATCGACGACCTGGCCGGCGTGGACCTGCAGGGCTCGACCAAGGAACTGCACAGCGCGTTCTCCAACCTGGTCACCAACGCGGTGCGCTACACCCCGGCCGGTGGCCGCATCGCGGTGGAGTTCCGCCGCGAGGGCGACGGCGTGGTGCTGGCGGTGCGTGACACCGGCTACGGCATTCCCGCCACGCACCTGCCGCGGCTGACCGAACGCTTCTACCGTGTCTCCAGCAGCCGCTCACGCGAAAGCGGCGGCACCGGCCTGGGCTTGTCGATCGTCAAGCACATCCTCGGTCTGCACCACGCACGCCTGGAAATCGACAGCGAGGTCGGCAAGGGCTCGGTGTTCGCCTGCCATTTCGATGCCGACCACGTGCGACCGCGTGAATCCGCCCCCCTGACCTCCTTCGAAGAATGACGCCATGAGCAGCCTCGGATCCCTCCCCCTCCCCGTGAGCACGGACAGCGATCCGTTGCGCGACCCGGCGCTGTACATCAACCGCGAACTGTCGCAGCTGGATTTCAACTTCCGCGTGCTGGCGCAGGCGATGGACCCGCAGGTGCCGCTGCTGGAGCGCCTGCGCTTCATGTGCATCTCCTGCACCAACCTGGATGAATTCTTCGAGATCCGTGCCGCTGCGGTCCGTCATGCGCAGGAGTTCGGCCTGCCGCCGGCTCCGGACGGCATGAGCCCGCAGGCCATTCTCAACGCCATCCACGAGCGCGCCGCCGAGCTGGTGGACCAGCAGTACCGCTGCTGGAACCAGACGCTGCGTCCGGCGCTGATGGAGGCCGGCATCGGTGTGCTCGGCCGCAACTCCTGGACCCATCGCCAGAAGCGCTGGCTGCGCGCCTACTTCCGCAACGAGATCATGCCGGTGCTGTCGCCGCTGGGCCTGGATCCGGTGCATCCGTTCCCGAAGATCCTCAACAAGTCGCTGAACATCGTGGTGGTGCTGAAGGGCACCGATGCGTTCGGCCGCACCGGCCACCTGGCCATCGTGCGTGCGCCGCGTTCGCTGCCGCGGATCATCCAGCTGCCGGAAAAACTCGGCGGCCCGCAGAACTTCGTGTTCCTGTCCTCGGTGCTGTCCACCTTCGTGGACGAGTTGTTCCCGGGCCTGGAAGTGCTGGGCGCCTATCAGTTCCGCGTCACCCGCAACTCCGAGCTGGTGGTGGACGAGGAGGAAGTCGAAAACCTGGCGCTGGCCCTGCGCGACGAGCTGGTGGACCGTGGCTATCGTCCTGCGGTGCGCCTGGAAATCGCCCACGACATGCCGCGCGACATCGTCCGCACCCTGCTGCAGAACTTCGGCCTGACCGAGAACGCGGTGTACCGCATCGATGGACCGGTCAACCTCAACCGCATCATCCAGCTGTACGACCTGATCGCGCAGCCGGACCTGAAGTATCCGCCGATGACCCCGCGCACCCTGCGCGACAGCGACGGCATCTTCGAGACCACCGCACGCAAGGACCTGCTGCTGCATCACCCCTTCGACGCGTTCGCTGCAGTGCTGGACCTGATCCGCCAGGCCGCGCTCGATCCGAACGTGCTGGCGATCAAGCAGACCCTGTACCGCACCGGCAAGGACTCATTGATCGTCGATGCACTGATCCAGGCCGCACGCGCCGGCAAGGACGTGACCGTGGTGGTCGAGCTGCGCGCGCGGTTCGATGAAGAAGCCAACCTGGGCCTGGCCGATCGGCTGCAGGAAGCCGGTGTGCAGGTGGTGTACGGCGTGGTCGGCTACAAGACCCACGCCAAGATGCTGCTGATCGTGCGCCGCGAAGGCCGCAAGCTGCGCCGCTACGTGCACTTGGGCACGGGCAATTACCACAGTGGTACCGCACGCGCGTACACCGACCTGAGCCTGATCACCGCCGATGCCGACATCGGCAACGACGTGCACCTGCTGTTCCAGCAGTTGTCCGGGCTGGCCTCGAAGATGAAGCTCAAGCGCCTGCTGCAGTCGCCCTTCACCCTGCATACCGGGATCCTGGCGAGGATCGAGCGCGAGACACGCGTCGCTGCTGCCGGGCGACCAGCGCGGATCATCGCCAAGATGAACGCCCTCAATGAGCCGCAGGTGATCCGCGCGCTGTACGCCGCCTCGCAGGCGGGTGTGCAGATCGACCTGATCATCCGCGGCGCCTGCACCCTGCGCCCGGGCGTACCCGGCGTGTCGGACAACATCCGCGTGCGCTCGATCGTCGGCCGCTTCCTGGAACACAGCCGGGTCTACTGGTTCGGCAACGACGGCGCACCGGAGCTGTACTGCGCCAGCGCCGACTGGCTGGAACGCAACCTGCTGCGCCGGGTGGAAACCTGCTTCCCGATTCTCGACCCGGCACTGGCCAAGCGGGTCTATCGCGAAGTGCTGCAGAACTACCTGGACGACAACCTCAACGCCTGGGAGCTGGATGCCGAGGGCATCTACCACAAGCGCGCACCGGCCCACGACGAAGCCCCGCATTCGGCCCAGATGGCGTTGATGCAGGGCCTCTGACCCGGTAGGTGCCGACCTTGGTCGGCACGTTTGGATGCATCCACGCATGGCGTGGATCTACCGTGTCGACCAAGGTCGACACCTACCAACAGCCGCAGCGACCTGTCGAAGGTCGACAGATGCAGGGTCTTTGATCCGGTAGGTGCCGACCTTGGTCGGCACCTTTGGATTCATCCACGCATCGCATGATCTACCGTGTCGACCAAGGTCGACACCTACCAGGAGCAGCCCATGCCATTTCGACAGATCGCGGAGATCTGTCGAAGGCGGGGTGGGTCCGGTTGCGGGGGCGTGAGCGCCATGGATGGCGCGACCGAGCTTACAGGGACGTACTTGCAGCGTCCCCCGCAGCCGGACCCACTCCGCCATCCCACGGATACCCCGCCTTTGACGTTGACGTTGCTTCGGCCTCTGCAGGTGCAGGGCGCAGCCCTGCCGCCCCCCCACCACAAAATGTGAAGGCCGCGCGGTGACGAGTTCACCGCCCCTTCGGCTAACATTCGCCCATGCCGCATACCACCACGACTCCGCCCGCATTGCAGGATGGCGACCTGCTGGCCGCCATCGACCTTGGCTCCAATAGTTTCCACATGGTCATCGCGCGTTACACGCTTGGCCAGCTGCGGGTGATCGACCGCCTGCGCGAAACCGTGCGTATGGCCGACGGCCTGGACGGCAAGGGCGGACTCTCCGCAGCAGCGCGGCAGCGCGCGCTGGAGTGCCTGGCCCGGTTCGGCCAGCGCATCCGCAACGTCCCGCCACATCGCGTGCGTGCACTGGCCACCAATACCGTGCGCCAGCTGCGTTCGCCGCAGGCCTTCCTGATGCCGGCCGAAACCGCGCTCGGGCATGCCATCGAAGTGGTCAGTGGCCGCGAAGAGGCGCGACTGATCTATCTGGGCGTGGCCCATGCGCAACCGCCCAAGCCCGACCAGCACCGCTTGGTCATCGACATCGGCGGCGGCTCGACCGAGTTCATCATCGGCAAGGGCATGCAGACCCTGGAGCGCGAGAGCCTGCAGGCCGGCTGCATCGCCAGCACCCGTCGCTTTTTCCCGGGCGGCAAACTCAGCAAGAAGCGCTGGAAGGATGCACTGGCCGAGATCGGCCGGGAGTTCCAGCCCTTCGCCAGCAAATACCGCGCGCTGGGCTGGCAGGAGGCGCTGGGGTCGTCCGGCACCCACAAGGCCATCAGCGAAATCTGCGCGACGATGAAGCTGAGCAAGGGCGCGATCACGGCCGAGGCGTTGCCCCAGCTCCGCGATGAGCTGCTGAAGGCCAAGAAGATCGACGACATCGTGCTGCCCGGCCTGTCCAGCGATCGCCGCCCGATCATTGCAGGCGGCATCCTGGTGCTGGAGGCCGCCTTCCAGGCGCTGGGCCTGGAGAAGCTGCTGGTCAGCAAGGCGGCGATGCGCGAGGGCATCCTCTATGACATCCTCGGCCGTGCCGGTGACAACGACCCGCGCGATGAATCGGTGGCCGCCCTCACCCATCGCTATGGCATCGATACGGTGCAGGCCGGCCGCGTGCAGGACACCGCACTGTCGTTGCTGGAGCAGGTGCAGGAACGCTGGAAGCTGGACGCCGATGATGCACGCATGCTCGGCTGGGCCGCACGCCTGCATGAGCTGGGGTTGATGATCGCCCACAGCGGTTACCACGTGCATGGCAGCTACGTGCTGGAGAACTCGGACATCGCCGGCTTCTCGCGGCAGGAGCAGCAGATGCTGGCGACGCTGGTACGCAATCACCGCCGCGGCATCAGCAAGACCGCCTTCGATGCCATTCCCGAGCGCCTGCTGCTGACGGCACGACGCCTGGTTGCCCTGCTGCGCCTGGCGGTACTGCTCAACCGCGCGCATGAAGACGCACCGCTGCCGTTGCTGGAGCTGACCGCCGACGACAGCCGCCTGTCGCTGATCGTGCCGCAGGCCTTCATCGATGCGCGGCCGCTGCT
>NZ_QAIJ01000312.1:0-11318 GCF_003060985.1 Stenotrophomonas sp. HMWF023 | reverse complement strand
TACTTGCAGCGTCCCCCGCAACCGGACCCACCCCGCCTGCCCTCAGGAAACCAGCTTCTGCTGTTGCTTCGGCTGTTGAGGTTGCCGGCCAGCGGCCGGCACTACAGCAGGTGCAGGGCGCAGCCCTGCCGACCCACCTATTACTTGGCAGCCGCGATCTGCTTTTCGATGTCGGCGGCCGTGACCGGGCCGAGGAAGCTGTGCGCCAGCTTGCCCTGCGGGTCGATCAGGTGGGTCAGCGGCAGGCCGCGCGGGGTGGCGAAGTCAGCCGGCGGATCGAACGGATCGACGATCACGATCGGGTAGGTCACCGGATGCTTGGTCAGGAACGATTGCATCTCCGGCACCTCGATGTCCTCGTAGGCCAGGCCAACCACTTCGATGTTGCTGCGCATGGCATGCAACGCCGACAGCTCGGGCATTTCCTTGCGGCAAGGTGCACACCAGGTCGCCCAGAAATTCACCACCACCCACTTGCCACGATGCGCGGCCAGGTCGTAATCAGTGCCATCGACCGCCTTCATCTTCAGCGTCGGGAACTCGGCGGTGACGCGCTCGGCGGGCGTGTCCTCAACCGGCGCCGGGGCGGTCGGGGTCGGTGCCTGCGCGGGCGGCTGGCTGCTGGCCGGGGTCGGCTCCTGCGCGGGTTTGCAGGCGGCCAGGGCCAGCAGCGCAGCCAGCAGCAACGGGGTCTTGCAGGTCATGGGGCGTCTCCAGAATCAGGGTAGATGTCGCTGACGCGACGCTTGAGGCGTTCACGCAACGGCAGGCGCAACTCGTCCAGCGCAGCCAGTGCGGCCCGGCCGAGGCTGTCGTCGCGGTAAGGCAGGTGTTGTTCGGCCACCGGAATGCGCAGCTGCGTGCATTCGTACAGATCGCCCAGGCTGACCTGATCCAGGTCGCGTGCGAGCAGCCATTCGCCGCGCTCATCACGGCGCAGCAGGCCGATGCCTTCCAGGTTGCAGGCCAGGTCCTGCAGCAGCGAGTCGGTCAGCATCGGTTCCAGCCGCAGGATCTCGTCGTCGGCCAGACCCCTGCCTTTGGCGCGTGCGTGCTGGAAGCGCCCGAGCAGGCGCAGCAGGCCATAGAACTCGTAGCCCTGCGGCAGGCGCAGCTCCACCGGCTGGTAGCGGAAGGCCGCCATCGACGACGCCAGCGACGCGCCCAGCAGCACGGCCACCCAGCACAGGTAGATCCACAGCAGCAGGATCGGCACGAAGGCCACCGTGCCATACAGCTTCTGGTAGGACTGGAAGCTGCCCAGGTAAGCACCGATGCCCCACTTCACCAGCTCCAGGATCACCGCGGCGAGAATCGCGCCCGGAACCGCGTGGCGCCACTTCACGGTGTGGTGTGGCACCACCCGGAACATCAGGGTGATGCAGACGAATTCGATCAGGATCGGCGCCAGCCGCAACGCGAGATCGGCCAGCCAGCGCCCCTCCTGCGTGCCGAACAGCGGCATCGCGAACACCCGCGCCGACACAGCCAGTGAAGCGGCGGCAAGCATCGCGCCGAGGGTCAGCACCGTCCAGTAGACCAGGAAGCGGGTCAGCCGCGGCCGGCTGCTGCCGACGCGCCAGATCTGGTTGAAGGTCTCTTCAACGCTGTTGAGGGTGATCAGCAGCGAGATGACCAGGGCGATGAAACCGGCGGCAGTGAGCTGGCCCGCGCTGGCCGAGAACTGCCGCAGGTAGCCTTCGGCGGCGCGCGCGGCGTTGGGCACGAAGTTGGAGAAGACGTAGTCGCTGAGCTGGTCGCTCCAGCGATCGAACACCGGGAAGGCCGAGAGCACGCCGAATACCACGATCGCCAACGGCACCAGCGCGAACACCGTGGTGTAGGCCAGCGCGGCGGCAGCCTGGAACAGGCGGTCGTCGAGGAAGCGGCGCCACAGGAAGCGGCCGAAGCTGGCGGCGCGTGCGCGATCCCGCGCGCGCTCCATCCACAAATTGAGCGTATCCAAAGGTTCCATCGGCGCAAGGGTACCCGATGCGGAATCGGTGCAGGATAGCCATACTGGTGTCCACACGATGAGGAGAGCTGGGCGCGATGGGCGAAATCCTGGTGCTGTACTACAGCCGCGGCGGTTCGGTGGCACGGCTGGCGCGCCAGATCGCGCGGGGCATCGGCGAGGTTCCGGGCATGGCGGCGCGACTGCGCACGGTGCCGCCGGTGGCAGCCGTCACCCAGACCGCGCAGCCGCCGGTGCCGGACGACGGCGCGCCGTATGTGAGCGTGCAGGACCTGGTGGAGTGCCAGGGACTGCTGCTGGGCAGCCCCACCCGTTTCGGCAACATGGCCGCGCCGGTCAAGCATTTCCTCGATGGGCTCGGCGCCGAATGGGTGAACGGCACGCTGGCGGGCAAGCCGGCCGGGGTGTTCACGTCCACCGCCTCGATGCATGGCGGCCAGGAGTCGACCCTGCTGTCGATGCAGGTGCCGCTGCTGCACCACGGCTGCCTGATCGTCGGCATTCCGTTCACCGAGCCGGCGCTGAGCCACACCACCAGTGGCGGCACGCCGTATGGCGCCAGCCACGTGGCCGGTGCCGCCGACGACCCGCAACCAACTGACGATGAGGCGGTACTGGCACGGGCGCTGGGCCGGCGCGTGGCCGACATCGCGCAGCGGCTGGCGCGATGAGCGCCGCGCCGCGCACCGTGCTGCTGCTGGCCTTGATGGGGCTGGCGGCGCTGTTTGCCGGCTGGTTCATCAACGACAGGCATTGGCTGGCCACCCAGCTGGTGTTCACGGCACCACCGCTGGCGCTGGCCATCGCCCTGCGGCTGGGCTGGCGCAAGGCAGGCTTCTGGGCGGCGGTGCTGGCCCTGGGCTGGTTCAGCCACGGCGTGATGAGCGCCTGGAGCCACCCGGAAACGCGCTGGCTGGCGCTGATCGAGATCGTGCTGGCGCTGCTGGTGATCTTCTCGGCCAGCCTGCCCGGCCTGCGCGCCCGTTTCGGGCGGCGGCGCTGACGCTGCGCCCGGCGGGCCGTATCATCTGCGTTCCCGGCCCCGCGCCGCTGTACCTGCCTTGGTTTCGCGCATGCACATGATGGAAGAGCTCCTGGTCGTCACCACCGGTGGCACGATCGACAAGATCTATTTCGACGACAAGTCGGACTACCAGATCGGCGACCCGCAGATCGGCATGATCCTGCGCGAACTGGGGGTCACGTTCCGTTTCAACGTGATTCCGATCCTGCGCAAGGATTCGCTGCACATCAACGACGACGATCGTGAGCTGATCCGCGCGACGATCGCCGCGCAGCCCACCCGCCACGTGCTGGTGACCCATGGCACCGATTCGATGGTGCAGACCGGCAAGGTGCTGGCGACGATTCCGGACAAGACCATCGTGATGACCGGTGCGCTGAGCCCGGCGCGTTTCCGTGGTTCGGATGCGGAGTTCAACATCGGTTGTGCGATCGGTGCGGTGCAGTCGCTGCCGGCAGGGGTGTTCATCGCAATGAATGGCCGGATCTTCGATCCGCAGCATGTGCGCAAGAACGTGGCGGCGAACCGGTTCGAGTCGGTTTGAGAAACTTGTAGTGCCGAGCCCATGCTCGGCAGCCCTCTGATAGCCGAGCGTGGGCTCGGCTCTACAAAAAAACACCCCGGCCGAAGCCGGGGCGTGCCCATGGAGAGGGGCTTGGGCTCAGTACTGGGCGTTGAGGGTCACGCCCGAGAAGGTGCTGTACGCCTTCACCCGCACGTGCCATACGCCGGCAGCGGGGCTGTTGACGGTGCAGGTCTCGTTGTTGCCGCTCAGGTACGGGCGGCAGGTGTAGACGGTGTCGGTCGGGGCACTGCCCTGGCGCAGGTACAGGTCGGCGTCACCGCTGCCGCCGCTGATCGCCACGCGCAGCTGCGCGCTGCCAGCCGGGACGTTGACGGTGTAGCTGAGCGATGCGCCGCTGGCCGCGCCGAGGCCGGTGACCGGCACGTTGTTCTGCAGCACGGTGCCACCCGGGTTGGGCGTAGTGCCGTTGATCGCGGCTGTCACTGCGGCATCGGCGTCGATGATGCCGGCGCCGCAACCACCCGAGCACGCACCCGGCAACGGACGCGCGGTGCTCTTGATGATGCTTTCCACCTGCGCCGGGCTGAGCGGGCTCGGGGCCACCGATTGCATCAGCGCGACCACGCCGGCTACGTGCGGCGCCGCCATCGAGGTGCCGTTGTAGGACGCATAGCTGGCGCTGCCCGGGGTGGTGGTGCCGCTGTTGAGGGTGGACAGGATGCCCTGGCCCGGTGCGGAGATGTCGATGCCGGTGCCGTAGTTGGAGAAGCTGGCACGTGCGCCTGCCGAGGTGGTCGCCGCCACCGCGATCACGTTCGGGCAGTTCGCCGGGACCGAAGAGGACACGTTGGTGTTGCTGTTGCCGGCAGCGACCACCACGGTGGTGCCACGGCCGACCGCGCCGTTGATGGCGTTCTGGTAGGTGGTCGAGCAGCTGCCGCCGCCGCCCAGCGAGAGGTTGATGACCTCGGCCGGATTGGCATTGGCCGGCACACCGCTGACGGTGCCGCCGGAGGCCCAGACGATGGCGTCGGCGATGTCGGAGGTATAGCCGCCGCACTTGCCGAGCACGCGCACCGGCACGACCTTGGCATTGAATGCGGTACCGGCCACGCCGTTGCTGTTGTTGGTCACCGCGGCGACCGTGCCGGCCACGTGGGTGCCATGCCAGCTGGAGTTCGAGCCCGGGTAACCGGCCTGGCACTCGTTGTCGCCGTACCAGTCACCCTCATCGTTGGGATTGCTGTCCCGGCCACCACCATCGCGCGCCATCGCCGCGTCGCTGATGAAGTCATAGCCGGGCAGGATGTTGGCGTTGAGGTCGGCATGGTTGGTAATGCCGGTATCGATCACGGCCACGACCACGCCGGTGCCGGTGGCCTTGTCCCAGGCCGGGCGCACGTTGATCGACGCGTTGGACGTACCGAAGCCCCACTGTTCGCTGAAGCGGGTGTCGTTCGGGGTCAGCGTCGCGCGCATGATCTGGTCGACTTCGACGTATTCCACATTCGGGTCGGCGGCGAGCTTGCGCATCAGCAGTTCGGCGTCGGCCTGGTCCAGCGCGCGGTCAGTCCTGACCACGGTGGAGCCGACAGCGAGCTTGCGGACCTGCTGCAGGCCCAGCGCGCGGCCCTGGCTGCTGGCGATGCCGGCAGCGGCGGTCTTCAGCGAAGAGGCGAGCGCGGTGGTGTTGGCCACCGGCGCACTGCCGTCGCGGTACTTCACGATGAACCGCTGATGGGTCGGCGCGGACTGCAGGCCGCTGAGCTGGACATCACCGGCCAGCGCAGGCGTGGCCAGCAGCAGCGATGACAGGACGGACGCACCAAGGACCACCCACACACGACGCACACGCGGTTGCGTTACCTGGGACATCGGATTTCCCTTCTAATGGTAGGAATGCCGGAATCGGCAGAAGCACCGGCCTGAACCGTGGGCTGGCTTGCGATGGCGAGGTTCGGGTCCGGCGAGCCAGCGGAGTCCCCTGACCATCCGCTGTGTTGATGACGCTAGTGGCTCAAACCGGACACCACAAGATTTTCAGCGTCTTTTCAGCAAGATGAAATGTTGGATCTGAGACTTTCCGGGTCGAGGGTTTGTGAAGGTGAAGGAACTTTCGCGTCACCTGCACAGACCTGACTGCGGAATGTCCTGTCTCATCATGTCTTTGCCGACATCGGCGGTCGTGATTCGCCAGGCATGGCGCACATCCCCCAAAACGCAGAAAGCCCGTCGCGAGGACGGGCTTTCCGGAGGAGCAGCCGAGCGTGGGCTCGGCTCTACAGTTCAATGCAGGCGATCAGCCCAGCTTGACCAGCCAGCCATGACGGTCCGGCAGGCGGCCGTACTGGATGTCGGTCAGTTCCTTGCGCAGCGACATGGTCACTTCGCCGGCCGGCGCATCGATGTCGCCCACCGAGAAGCCTTCGCCCTTCAGCTGGCCGATCGGGGTGACCACCGCAGCGGTACCGCAGGCGAACACTTCGGCGATCTCGCCAGAGGCCACGCCCTGCTTCCACTCGTCGATGGTGACCTTGCGCTCTTCGACCTTCATGCCACGGTCGCGGGCCAGCTGCAGGATGCTCTCGCGGGTGATGCCCTCAAGGATGCTGCCGGACAGTTCCGGCGTGACCAGGGTGCCGTCCTTGTAGACCAGGAACACGTTCATGCCGCCCAGTTCTTCCAGGTACTTGCCTTCGACCGGGTCCAGGAACAGCACCTGCGAGCAGCCCTGTGCCTGCGCCTTCTGCTGCGGCAGCAGCGACGCGGCGTAGTTGCCACCACACTTGGCCGCACCGGTGCCACCCTTGGCCGCACGCGCGTACTCGGTGGACAGCCAGATCGACACCGGGGCGACGCCCTTGGCGAAGTACGGGCCGGCCGGGCTGGCGATCACGTAGTAACCGGCCTTGTGCGCGCCGCGCACGCCAAGGAAGGCTTCATCGCCGATCATGAACGGACGGAAGTACAGGCTCGACTCATCGGCCGACGGCACCCAGGCGCTGTCGACGGCGATCATCTGCTTCAGCGATTCGACGAAGATCTCCACCGGCAGTTCCGGCAGCGCCAGGCGCTGCGCCGAACGCTGCAGGCGACGGCCGTTGGCATCCGGGCGGAAGGTCCAGATCGAACCATCGGCATGGCGGTAGGCCTTGATGCCCTCGAAGATCTCCTGGCCGTAGTGCAGCACGGCCGCGGCCGGGTCCAGCTGCAGCGGACCATAGGCACGCACGTTGGCGTTGTGCCAGCCGGTGTCCTTGTCCCAGCGCACTTCCACCATGTGGTCGGTGAAGTGCAGGCCGAAGCCCGGCTTCTCCAGGATCTGGGCGCGCTCTTCAGCGCTGCGCGGGTGGTCCGAACGGGTGACGGCGAAGCTGGGAATGGACTGGGACACCGGAGATTTCCTGTTCTGGTTGCGGGTAATGCCGGGCCCGCGTCACTGCGGGCCGTGGGTCAAAGCATGCCGGTTTCTAGCCGGGCGGCCTCGGACATCATGTGCTGGTTCCACGGCGGATCGAAGACCAGCTCGACGTCGGCCTCGGCCACCGTCGGGATCATTTCAAGCTTGCTGCGCACGTCGTCGACCAGGATGTCGCCCATGCCGCACGCGGGCGCGGTCAGGGTCATCTTCACGTCGATCTCGCGCTGCCCTTCGTCCAGGTGCTTGATCTCCACCTCGTAGACCAGGCCCAGTTCGACGATGTTCACCGGTATTTCCGGATCGAAACAGGTGCGCAGCTGCTGCCACACCAGTTGTTCGACCTGCTCGTCGCTGGCATCGTCGGGCAGCTCCAGCGGTGCCGGCGCCTCCTTGCCGATGGCATCGCCATCCTTGCCGGCGATACGGAACAGATTGCCCTCGACAAACACCGAATAACTGCCGCCCAACGCCTGGGTGATGTACCCATAGCTGCCGGCGGGCAGGGTCACGGTGTCGCCCTGCGGGACCATCACGGCCTCGCAATCGCGTTCGAAGTGGACAGGTTCGCTGCTACGGGAATACATGGGGACCGATATGGGGCTGCGGCCGAAGCCACGCAAGACGGCATTCTAACGTAGGCGCCCCGCCCTCGCCGGTGCACTGCGGCAAACCACAGTATCCTGTGGGCGACCTTCAGGAGCTTCGATGTCCTCCAATGCCGCACGTGCCAGGACCGTTACCTGGCTCTGGCCCTTCATGTTGTTGCTGGCGCTGGCCACCGCCCCACTCGCCTGGATGCTGATCGCCCTGTTCACCGGCCGTCCGGTCGGCTGGATGGCGGTACTGACCGCCCTGGAACTGGTGTTCATGCTGCGCTTGGGCACGCTCGGCCCCGGCAAGCTGCGCATTGCCCTGGTCGTGCTGGGCACGCTGCTGGTGGCCGCGATCGCGAACTGGGCCATCGCCAGCGCCTGGATGGGCGGCTCGATGGGCCTGAACCCCTGGGACGCCTCGCTGCGGATGGGCCCGCACCTGGCCTGGACGCTGATCACCCTGGCCAATGGCGTGGTCGAATGGCTGTGGCTGGCGGTGGGCATTGCCGTAGGCGCCTGGCTGGCGCGTTGATCGCGCCGGTGATGCCTTGGTAGATCCACGCCATGCGTGGACATGTCTGGTAGATCCACGCCACGCGTGGATGGGGGCGGCGCCGGGCCATGCCCGGCGAGCGCAGCGGTCTGCCCGAAAGGCCGCCGGGCATGGCCCGGCGCTACCGGTACGGCCTCAATGCCCGCCGTCAAGCGCCTTCAGTTCGCTGACCAGCGACGCCGCCGCCTCTGCACCATCGCCGTACAGCATGCGCGTGTTGTCGGCGTAGAACAGCGCATTCTCGATACCCGCAAAGCCGGTGCCCTTGCCGCGCTTGATCACCACCACGTTGCGTGCGTTGACCACGTCCAGCACCGGCATGCCGTAGATCGGGCTGGCCGGATCGGTGCGCGCCACCGGATTGACCACATCGTTGGCGCCGATCACCAGCACCACGTCGATGGTGGCGAATTCGGGATTGATGTCGTCCATGTCCGCGATCAGGTCGTAGGGCACGCCCGCTTCGGCCAGCAGCACGTTCATGTGCCCGGGCATGCGCCCGGCGACCGGGTGGATGGCGAATTTGACCTTCACCCCGCGCGTGATCAAGCGCTGCGCCAGCTCCCAGATCTTGTGCTGGGCCTGGGCCACGGCCATGCCATAGCCGGGCACGATCACCACACGTTCGGCAAAGCCCATCATCGCGGCCACATCGGCAGCTTCAATGGGCTTCTGCGAACCGGAAATCGCCTGTGCCTCACCCCCGGCGCCACCGCCGAAATTGGAGAACAGCACGTTGCGGATCGGCCGGTTCATCGCCTTGGCCATCAACCGGGTCAGCAGGATGCCCGCTGCGCCGACCATCATGCCGGCGATGATCAACGCTTCGTTGCCCAGCACGTAGCCTTCGAACGACACCGCCAGGCCAGTGAACGCGTTGTACAGCGAGATCACCACCGGCATGTCGGCGCCACCGATCGGCAGCGTCATCAACACGCCCAGCGCCAGCGCCAGCACGAAGAAGGCGACGATGGCCCAGGTGCTGAGCGTGCTGGCGGCGATGATGCCCAGCACCACCACGGCCAGCGCCACCAGCAGGTTCATCACCTGCTGGCCCGGCCAGGTCACGCGCTTGTCGAGGCGGCCATCGAGTTTGGCCCAGGCGATCACCGAGCCGGACAGCGACACCGCACCGATCGCCGCGCCGACCACGGCCAGCACCAACACCGTGCCGGACGGCTGGCGCGCGGCCAGGTCGGCCAGCGCCTGCGCACTCCAGTGGGTGGTATCGCGATTGGCCAGGAAGGCATAGCGCAGCAGCTCCACCGCACCGATGGCCGCTGCCGAGCCGCCACCCATGCCGTTGTACAGCGCGACCATCTGCGGCATGTCGGTGACCGCGACCTTGCCCGCCGACCACCAGGCCAGGCCGGCACCCAGCAGCAGCGCCACCAGGATCAGCGGCACGTTGTGCAGTTCGGGCAGGAAGAAGGTCGCCACCGTGGCCAGCAGCATGCCCAGCCCCGCCCAGCGGATACCGCTGCTTGCGGTCATCGGCGAGGCCATGCGCTGCAGGCCGAGCAGGAACAGGGTGGCGGCGATCAGGTAGCTGGCCTTGACCAGCCAATCGAGCAGTTCGACGGTGCTGATGTTCAAGCCTGTGGCTCCTTCGGTTCATCGTTGCCGGTCCTGCGCACGCTCGGCTTGAACATTTCCAGCATGCGCGCGGTGACCACATAGCCACCGGCTGCGTTGCCGGCGCCGAGCACCACGGCAAGGAACCCGAGGATTTTCTCCAGCGGTGTCTGCGCGTGCCCCAGCACCACCATCGCGCCGATCAGCACGATGCCGTGGATGAAGTTGGAGCCCGACATCAACGGGGTATGCAGGATCACCGGGACCCGGGAAATGATCACGTGGCCGGCAATGGCGGCCAACATGAAGATGTACAGCGCCACGAACCCGTCACTCACCGGCAACGCTCCTGCTCTGTCTTCGTCGCCCCATCATAACCACGGGCTGAACCCTGCGCGCGTCCCGGTCAACCACGGCCGCGCTCACGCGTTGTCGATGGTGACCCCTGCCGAGGAACCGTACCCTGTGCTGGTGAGCAGCCCTGTCCCCTCAACCACCGATGCCGACGCCGTTCCGGCCTCGCTGGAAGCGTTCCTGGCCAGCGTCGGGCCGCGCGCCTTCCGCTTCGCCGAGGCCGGCCTGCGCCAGCGTGATGACGCACTGGATGCGGTGCAGGACGCGCTGCTGCGCATGCTGGACTACGCCGACAAGCCGGCAGCCGAGTGGGCGCCGTTGTTCTGGAGCATCCTGCGCCGGCGGGTGATCGACGTGCAGCGCCGTCGCCGCTTCCGCCTGCCGTTCTGGCGCGACAACCAGGACGCAGACGGCGCCGGGATCGACTGGGCCGACCCCGGCCCGGACCCTTCGCAGGCACACGAGCAGCGCCAGCAGTACCAGCAGCTGGTGCAGGCGCTGCGCGAGCTGCCCGCCCGCCAGCGCGAAGCCTTCACCCTGCGCGTGCTGCAGGACCTGGACGGCGCCACCACCGCCCGCGCCATGGGCTGCAGCGAGGGCGCGGTAAAGACCCATCTGGCGCGCGCTCGACAGGCGCTGCAGAATCAACTGGAGATCCACCTGTGAACCGCCCCCTGCCATCCGATGACGCCCTGCGCAGCCTGCACGCGCAGTCGTTGCAGGCGCTGTCGCCGGCCACGCTGGCACGCCTGCGTAGTGCCCGTCACAGCGCCAGAACGGCGCACGCCGGTCGCTGGCGCTGGCGCTGGTGCCTGGCCAGCGCCTGTTCGCTGGTGATCGCGCTGGGCATCGGTGTCCAGTTCGTCGGCCCGGGCGAGCATCAAGGCGGTGCCACCGCGCCGATCGTGGCGGCAGAAGAAGACAATGGCGTGCTGTACGACGAGAATCCCGATCTGTACCTGTGGCTGGGCGACAACGACCTGGCGATGGAGTGAACCATGTTGCGATACCCCTCCCTGCCCCTGCTGATCGCCCTGACCCTGTTGCCGGCTGCATCGGCACTGGCGCAGGCCACCGCACCGGCGCCTGCCGCGCGTCCGGCCCCTGCGGCTGCCGTGCCGCTGCCGAACTGGGAACAGCTGAGCCCGGCCCAGCGCGACGCGCTGCTGGCACCGCTGCGTGACCGCTGGAACGGCGCCGATCCCGCGCAGCGCCAGCGCATGCTGTCGCACGGCCAGCGCTGGCAGTCGATGAGCCCGGAAGAACGCGACAAGGCCCGCCGCGGCCTGCGCCGCTT
>NZ_QAIJ01000061.1:2305-19187 GCF_003060985.1 Stenotrophomonas sp. HMWF023 | reverse complement strand
TGGATGGGTTTATGGCGTCCCCCGCAACCGGACCCACCCCGCCATCCCACGGAATGCCCGCTGTTGCTGTTGCTGTATGAGGTTGCCGGCCAGCGGCCGGCACTACCGCGGGTGCCGGGCGCCGCCCGGCTGGACTACTCAGCCGTTGGCCATCCACTTCAGGATCAACCCGGTCACGTATGCCAGTCCGGTACCGGTGGCATAACCGACTGTGCCGAGCAGCACGCCCACCGGCGCCAGCGTCGGATGGAACGCTGCTGCCACCACCGGTGCCGACGCTGCCGCACCGATGTTGCCCTGCGAACCAATCGCGAAGAAGAACAGTGGCGCGCGCACCAGCTTGGCTACGATCCACAGCACCAGCACGTGGGTGGCCATCCAGATCGCACCGAGCAGGAACAGCCACGGACGATCCAGCAGCGACAGCAGGTTCATCTGCATGCCGATGCAGGCGATCAGGAAGTACAGGAACACGGTGCCCAGGCGCGAAGCACCGGCTGCTTCCAACCGCCGTGCGCGGGTGAAGCTGAGGGTCAGGCCCATCGCTGTGGACAGCAGGATCACCCAGACGAACTGGCTGTCGAGGCTGAACTGGCTGGCCCAGCTGACATTGGCCTTGAACCAGCCGGACAACGGTGCGGCGATGGCATGGGCCAGGCCGACGCCGCCCAGTGCCACACCGACGATCACCATCAGGTCGGTCATGCTGGGGATGCGTGCGTTCTGCGCGTCGTAGGCGCTGATGCGCGCCTTCATCTCATCGATGGCGCGGGTGTCGGCACCGTTGCGGGCATCGATCTGCTGCGCGCGGTTGGCCATGAACAGCAGGATCGCCATCCACAGGCTGGCGCAGGCCACGTCGACCACGGCGAACTGGCCGAAGGTGGTGGCATCGGTGCCGAACACTTCGCGCATGGCGACCATGTTGGCGCCACCGCCGATCCAGCTGCCGGCCAATGCGGCCATCCCGGCCCAGGTGTCACCGGCCACGGTTTCCGGGTGAATCAGCTTCATCACCTGGAAGGAGACGATGGCGCCGAGCATGATGCCGGCGGTGCCGGCGCAGAACACCAGCAGCAGCTTCGGTCCCAGCTTGGCGATACCCTTCAGATCGATCGACAGGGTCAGCAGGACCAGGGCCGCCGGCAGCAGCACATCACGTGCGACCGGGTTGTACAGCGAGGTGTTGTGGCCATCGATGACACCGGCAGTGTTGTAGATGGCGGGGATGAAATAGCACAGCAGCAGTGCGGGTACCCAGGCGAAGATCTTCTTCAGCAAAGGCGTTGGGCCACTGGCAGCCCAGAAAATCAGGGCGAGAGTGGCGGCGATCAGACCAAGGCCAACGATGTCGTTGCTGATCAGGGCGGTAGCGGTAGCGGGTTCGGTCGGCATGGGATCCTCTGTCGATCGAAAGAGCGGAAAAGAAAAGCGCCGCATAAGCGGCGCGGGTCGAAATTAACATAGTCTTCACGCAGGGTCATGCTGCGCTGCTTGCGGCAGCGCGCGGGCCTGCCGAGAATCGCAGCATTCCCTTCTGGAGCCTGCCCCATGCAACTCGGCGCTTTTTCAGTCAGCCTGGCGGTGAAGGACCTGGCCACCTCGCGTGCGTTCTATGAGGCGCTCGGGTTCTCGGTAACCGGTGGTGATGCGGCGCAGAACTGGCTGGTACTGCGCAACAACGGCATCGTGGTCGGCCTGTTCCAGGGCATGTTCGAGGGCAACCTGCTGACCTTCAATCCCGGCTGGGACCAGCACAAGCAGGAACTGGCATCCTTCGAGGACGTACGCGAGGTACAGGCCGAGCTGGACGCCAAGGGCATTGCGCTCACTGCGCGTGCCGATCCCGATGGCGCAGGTCCCGCCTATCTGCAGTTGGCCGATCCGGATGGCAACGTGATCCTGATCGACCAGCATGTGGCGCGGCCGACGGCGAGCTGACGCGGCCAGCGTGCCAACCAAGGTTGGCACCTACCAGAACGCACGCGGCCATTGCTTGGTAGGCGTCGACCTCGGTCGACGGACAGGTCAGCCTGGGCGCGCAGCGCCGAAGTCGAGCGAGGCCAGGGTACCGCGCGGCTCACAGGGCTGCAGCTGCAGGGTCCAGCCCAGGTGTTCGCACAGCCGCGCGATCAGTTCCAGGCCGATACCGCCGCGGTCGCCGCGCTCACCACGTGCCATCCGTGCATGGATCGCAGCAATCTCTTCCGGACTCATGCCATGGCCAGGGTCCTGCAGGGTCAACACCGCTGCCGAGGTCAGGCGCAGCTCGATATGACCGCGGCCGCTGTTCTCGATGGCATTGCGCAGCAGGTTGCCGATCGCTGCCTGCACCACGGCCAGTGGTGCGACGATGTCCACCGGCGCAGCCTGGATGCCGATGCTCAGGTCTTTGTCGCCCAGCAGATGGCGATGGTCGTCGACGATCTCCGGCAGCAGCTGGTCCAGGGCGATGCGCTCGGCGCGGCTGGCCAGGCGTGCGGGATCACGCGCCAACACCAGCAACAACTCGATCAGCTGCTCGACGCCCTGCGCGGTACGCAGTACGCGCTGCATCTGCTGGCGTGCGCGCTCGGGCAGGCCCGGCTGTTCCAGGGCCAGCTCGGCGGCACCGGTCATCACCGCGATCGGCGTGCGCAGTTCATGGCTCGCGGTGCTGATGAACACCCGCTCACGCTCGACGAACTGCTCGTTGCGATCAAGGTAATCGTTCAGCGCATCGGCAATGGTATGCAGCTCGGAACTGCCTCGCGGATCGACGTGGATGCGCTGGCCCTGCACGCCAGGCCGCAGTGCACCGATGTGCTGGGCCAGCAGGCTCAGCGGGCGCACCATGCGCTCCATGCCGAACGAGGCCATCAACACGGTGACGAAGATCATGATGATGCCGGCGAGCATCACCCAGCGTGTGGCGAACTGTTCCAGGTCGTGGAAATCGGAGATGTCCAGGGCCAGCGCAACCCGCCCCATCGAGCCGGTATCGCGCACCATCACCGCCGTCTCGCGCTCGCCGATCATCACCCCGTCATGCAAGCCCGGATGCAGGCTGCGGAGACTGGCGGGCATGTTCGCTTCATTGAAGCGGAACAGGCTCAGCGTGTCCGAGTCCTGCCAGCGATAGTGCGGCTCGTGCTCGGTGTGATCGACAATGCTGTCCAGCTCGGAATTCAGCAGCGCGCGCCACGCGGCATGCTCGGCGTGTTCGTGCACGTAGTTGCCCACGCTGAACACCGCCAGCGAGATCAGCGCCAGGTAGCCCAGCAACCACCACACCACCCGCCGGTACAGCGGCCCGGGTTTACGCGCCATCGTCATCGTTCCGTGCGTCGGCGCCTGCAGTCGACGCCAGCCGGTAGCCGACCCGCGGCAGCGTGTGGATCAGCTTGTCGGCAAACGGGCCGTCCACGCTGCGCCGCAGCTCGTACACGTGCGAGCGCAGCAGGTCGCCGTCCGGTGGTTCGTCACCCCACAGGGCGAATTCCAGCTGCTGCCGGGTCACCGCACCCGGGCTGGCCCGCATCAGCACCTCCAGCAGCTTGCGGCAGGCCGGGTACAGGTGCAGCACTTGGCCGGCACGCTGCGCCTCCAGGGTCGCCAGGTCCAGCAGCAGGTCGCCCACCTGCAGGCGCTTGCGCGGGTTGCGGCCCTGCGCGCGCAGCAGCAGCGCCTCCAGCCGCACTTCCAGTTCCGGCAAGGCGAATGGTTTGGTCAGGTAGTCATCCGCTCCGGCACGGAAGCCCGCGATCTTGTCCGGCAGTTCGTCGCGCGCGGTCAGCATGATCACCGGCACCTCCGAGGCGTGCTCGGAGCGCAGCCGACGCAGCACCTCCGGGCCCTCCATGCGCGGCAGCATCCAGTCCAGGATCACCGCGTCGTACGGGTGGCTGCCGGCCAGGTGCAGGCCGGTGATGCCATCCGGGGCAACGTCCAGCACATGCCCGCGCGACTCGAAATAGTCGAACAGGTTGGCCACCAGCTGGCGGTTGTCCTCGATCACCAACAGTCGCATGCACGAAACATCCACGGAAGTTCATGCCATGGTAGCGCTGCGGATGTCGGAATGCGGTCGCCGCCGCGGCGGCTCCGACGGCTTTCCCACGTGCCCCTCATCAGAATGGCCGTTTTGCTGCCGGAGCCCCCCGTGCCCGTTGCCCTGCCCCGCCGTTGGCACCTGCCCCTGCTGTGGCTGTTGATCGTGGTGGCGCTGGCGGCCGGTCTCGGCATGCGCCAGCCGCAGCCGCCGGACGAACCACGCTTCGTGCTGGCCGCGCGGGCCATGGTGGAGAGCGGCGAGTGGCTGCTGCCGCACCGAGGCAGTGAGCTGTACGCCGAAAAGCCGCCGGTGTTCATGTGGCTGCAGGCCGCTGCCCATCAGGTGGTCGGCAGCTGGCAGTGGTCGTTCCTGCTGCCCTCGCTGCTGGCCGCGCTGCTCAGCCTGTGGCTGGTTTCGGACCTGGCGCGCCGGTTGTGGTCGCCACGCCATTCGCTGTACGCACTTGGCGCACTGTTCTGCACCCTGCAGTTCGGCCTGATGGCCAAGCGCGCGCAGATCGACATGGTGCTGGTCGGCATGACCACGCTGGCCCTGTGGGGCCTGCTGCGCCACCTCTGCGAGCGCCGCAACCTGCCGGCGCTGTGGCTGGCCGGCTTCGCCGCCGGCGTCGGCACGGTGACCAAGGGGGTGGGCTTCCTGCCGCTGCTGATGGTGCTGCCCTGGTTCGGCTGGTGGCTGTACCAGCGCCGTCGCGGCCAGGTGGTGGACGGCCCCCACCCCGCCAGCCTGCTGTGGCTGGTTCCGGCGTTCCTGCTGGGCACGGCGGTATGGCTGGCGCCGCTGGGCTGGGCGCTGCTGCATGAACCCAGCGCATCGCTGCAATCGTATGCACACGAACTGCTGTTCAAGCAGACCGGCACCCGCTATGCCAATGCCTGGCACCATCGCCAGCCGGTCTGGTACTACCTGCAGGTGATCGCAACCCTGTGGCTGCCCGGCGCCCTGCTGCTGCCGCTGATGATCAAGCCGTGGTGGCGCCGCCTGCGTCGCGGCGACCAGCGCCAATGGCTGCTGCTGGGCTGGGCCGCGCTGGTCCTGCTGTTCTTCACTGCCAGCCCCGGCAAGCGTGAGGTGTACGTACTGCCAATGTTGCCGGCGATGGCACTGGCAGTTGCACCGTTGCTGCCCGGCCTGCTGCGTCGCCTGTGCGTGCGCCGCTACCTGTTCGGCTACAGCCTGCTGCTGATGCTGGTCACCGGCGTCCTGGGGGTGATGATGCTGACCGACAGCCCTTGGGCGCAGGCGCAGCTGGCGCGGCGGGCGATGCCCGATACATTGCTGCCCGTATTCGGCGATGGCCTGCTGACCTTCGCCATCGCCGTGGCGACACTGGCGGTGTGGCTGCGGGTACGACGCGCGGCCACGCTCGTACTGCTCACCCACGGCCTGCTGTGGATGCTGTATGGACTGGTGCTGATACCGGCGCTGGACCCCTACGCCTCGGCGTCGGCGGTGATGCGCCGGGTGGGCACGCGGATCGGCCCCGATGCGGAACTAGCGCTGGTGGCCTGGCGCGAACAGAACCTGCTGCAGGCCGACCGGCCGGTGCGCGAGTTCGGCTTCAAGCGGCCGTGGGCGGAGCAGTGGCACGACGCTGGCCCATGGTTGGCCGAGGCCCCGGACAAGCGCTGGTTGCTGGTGCTGGACCAGGCCATGAGCCCCTGTGTCGATCCGGCCCAGGTCATCGAGATCGGTGTTGCAAACCGCAATCGTTGGCAGTTGCTTCCGGGTACTGCGTGGGACCCGGCGTGCCACGCCGAACGCGCCGGCGCCAACGACGATGAAGACTGAACGACGATTCGCGCCGGGTGCGTATTAACCCGGCGCAAACGCATGTACGACCCTTCTCCGACATGCCAGTAACGAGCATGGCCGCGGATTCCCGTAACGGCCCCTTCCCTGCATGCCCGCTCGTCCTCTTGCCCCGGCAGTCTCCTTCGCGCCATCGCTGTTGGCGTCGCGCTTTGCTGTTACCCATCTTTGGCTGCCCTCTGTCATCGGCATTGCGGTGTTCACCCTGCTGATGGGCTTCGGTGGCGACCAGTGGCTGGCCGACCATCTGTTCCGGCTGGAAGGCGGCCACTGGGCGCTGCAGGATGCGTGGCTGACACGTTCGGTGGTGCACAAGGCCGGCAAGTGGCTGAGCACCACTGCGGCCCTGGTAGCGATGCTGCTGTGCTTCCACCACTGGCGCCGTGGCCGCGATCGCACGCTGCGCTGGGCGCTGCTCTATGTGGTGATGGCCGTGGCACTCGGCACCGGGCTGGTCTCGCTGCTGAAGTCGCTGGTGCCGATGGACTGCCCATGGGATCTGCTGCGCTATGGCGGACACGACCCGTTCGTCGGTCTTCTCAGCAGCCGCCCGACCGGCATGGCCGCCCGCGCCTGTTTCCCCGCCGGCCACGCCAGCGCGGGATACGCGTGGCTGTGCCTGTATTTCTTCGCGCTGCTGTGGCGCCCCGCCTGGCGTTGGGCCGGACTGTGGATCGGCCTCAGCAGCGGCCTGGTGTTCGGCATCGGCCAACAGCTGCGCGGCGCCCACTTCCTTTCGCATGACGTTGCCACCGCCTTGATCTGTTGGCTGCTGTCGCTGGGCCTGTATCTGATGGTCCGCCGCCAGTTGGATCGCTCGACCCGCCAGGAGGCGGTTGCATGAACGCATCGGTGCAACGTTCCTTGCGGCTGCCCACACTGGCCAGCATCCGCGCATGGCGGCCGCAGCTGTCCACCGAAGCGCTGATCATTCTGACCAGCCTGTTCTTCGCCGTGGCTGGCAATGGCCTGTTCTGGCACAGCGCCATGGCCAGCCATCCGGGCAGCCTGCGCTATGCGCTTTCGCTGCTGTTGCTGCTGCTGGGTGCACACGGCGTGCTGCTGGGCATCCTGGTGTGGCGCTGGAATGCCAAGGTGGTAATCAGCGTACTGCTGCTGGTCACCGCATTTGCCGCGCACTACATGAGCCGTTACCACATCTATCTGGATGCGGACATGCTGCGCAACGTGCTCGCCACCGACCCGAAGGAAAGCCGCGAACTGATGACGGTATCGCTGCTGTGGCCGGTACTGCTGCTGGCCGCGCTGCCGATGGTGGTCCTGTGGCGCGTTGAACTGCGCCGCCGTAGTTGGGGTCGCAGCCTGCTGTGGCGCATCGGTTTCCTGCTTGTGGCTGCGGCCACTGCGCTCGGTGGCGCGCTGGTGTCCTTCCAGGATGTGTCGGCCCTGATGCGCAACCAGCGCGAAGTGCGCTACCTGGCGACGCCCGCCAATGTGCTGCTGGGGCTGCCGCGTGCGCTGCGCGGCGACAACCCGGTACAACGCGCGCCGAAGCTGCCGATCGGCACCGATGCCAAGGCGACCCCGCGCGCACCGACCAGCAAGCCACGCCTGCTGGTGATCGTGATGGGCGAAACGGTGCGCGCGCAGAACTGGGGCTTGAATGGCGGCCGCAACACCACGCCGGAGCTGGCCCAGGCGGCGGTGGTCAATTTCCCGGACATGCACTCCTGCGGCACCAGCACCGAGGTGTCGCTGCCGTGCCTGTTCTCGCCATGGGGACGCCACGAGTACGACGAAAAGAAGATCCGCGCGCACCAATCGCTGCTGCATGTACTGAACCGCGCGGGCATCGCGCCGCTGTGGCGCGACAACCAGTCCGGCTGCAAGGGCGTATGCGAGGGCCTGGATTTCCAGTCGCTGTCGGACGCGACCACGCCGGGGCTGTGTGCCGATGGCCGTTGCATGGACGAGATCCTGCTGCAGGACCTGGCCGCCCAGGTGCGTGCGCGCCCGGGTGACCGGGTGGTGGTGATGCACCAGCTGGGCAACCATGGCCCGGCCTATTTCGAGCGCTACCCGCCCGCCTTCCGCCGCTTCACCCCGACCTGCGATACCCGCGACATCGGCCGCTGCACGCGCGAAGAGATCACCAACAGCTACGACAACGCGGTGCTGTACACCGATCATTTCCTGAGCAAGACCATCGGCACGCTGCAGGGCCTGCAGGACTACGACACGGCGATGATCTACCTGTCCGACCACGGTGAGTCGCTGGGCGAAAAGGGCCTGTACCTGCACGGCGTGCCGTACGCGATCGCCCCGGCCGAGCAGACCCGGGTACCGATGACGATGTGGTTCTCACCGGGCTTTGCCAGCAGCCGCGGGCTGGACCTGCAGTGCGTGCGCAAGCGCTCGGCCAGCTACACCGACCACGACAACCTGTTCCCGTCGGTGCTGGGCCTGATGCAGGTGAAGACCTCTCTGTACGAGCGTGATCGCGACCTGTTCGCCAACTGCGAGAGTTAGGGTTGTTCGGCAGGGCTGCGCCCTGCACCCGCAGAGGCGACGGCAACGGCAAGGGCCGAAGCAACAGCAGAAGCGGGTTTCCTGAAGGTTGGCGGGGCGGGTCCGGTGGCGGGAGACGCCGTAAACCCGTCCATGGGGGCTTGGCCGCGGCATCCATGCCGCGGACACTCCCACCACCGGACCCACCCCGCCTTCGACAGATTTCCGCGAGCTGTTGGAACGACCTTGGGGTCGGATCCGTTTTCCTTCGGAAAACGGATCCGACCCCATTTTGATTTTCGATACCTGACAGATTTCATCCACGCATGGCGTGGATCTACCAGATCGCGGAGATCTGTCAGAGGTGGGGCGGTGTCGGAGTGCGGGGTGTCAGCCGCATGGATGCGGCTGCCAAGCCTACAGGGACGTACTTGCGGCGTCCCCGCACTCCGGCACCGCCCCGCCAAACCACGGAATCCCCGCTCTTGCTGTTGCTCCGGCTTTTGCCGTTGCCTGAAGGCCTCTGCGGGTGCCGGGCGCAGCCCTGCCGACTTCCGCCACTTGCGGTGGCAAGCCCTGCCCACTAGCCTTCGGCGGTCGTTCACCACCCAAGGACCGCCCGTGAAACACCGTCATCTCCTGCTGGCCGCGGCAATCGCCGCCGCTACGCTGGCCCTGGCCGCCTGCAAGAAGGAAGCTGCCCCAGGCACCGATACCGCCAGCAGCAGCGCACCGGCCGGCGAAACCGCTGACCAGTTCGTGGCCCGCATCAATGCCGAATTCAAGGCGGCCTACCCGGAGATGACCTCGGCCCAGTGGCTGTCCTCCACCTACATCAACGGTGATTCAGAGCGCATCGCGGCCAAGGCCAACGAGCGTTCGCTGACCCAGCTCAACAGCTGGATCGAGCAGGCCGGCAAGTTCGACGGCAAGCCGATGAGCGAGGACAGCAAGCGCGCGATCCACCTGCTGAAGCTGATGTCGTCGATGCCGGCACCGCGCGACCCGGTCAAGCTGGCCGAACTGACCCAGATCGCCACCCGCATGGAAGGCAGCTACGGCGCAGGCAAGTACTGCACCGACGCCAACGATCCGAACTCGTGCCGCCAGCTGGGCGAGCTGGAGCAGGTGCTGGCGCGCAGCCGCGACTATGACCAGCAGCTCGATGCCTGGCAGGGCTGGCACAGCACCACCAAGAACATGCGCGGTGATTACCAGAAGTTCGTCGGCCTGGTGAATGAAGGTGCCAAGGGCATGGGCTTCACCGATGCCGGGCAGATGTGGCGCAGTGGCTATGACATGCCGCCGGAGCAGATCGGCCCGGAAACCGATCGCCTGTGGGAACAGGTCAAGCCGATGTACGAGCAGCTGCACTGCTATGCGCGCGGCAAGCTGGACAAGACCTATGGCAAGGACAAGGCCGAGGTGGGCAATGGCCTGATCGCCGCGCACCTGATGGGCAACATGTGGCAGCAGGACTGGTCCAACCTGTGGGACCAGCTGGAACCGTATCCGGGCGCCGGCAGCCTGGACATCACCGCGGCACTGGAAAAGCAGTACCAGACCAACCTGAGCGCGGCGCTGGCCAAGGCCGGCAAGGATGCGAACGTGGCCGCGCAGTACAAGGCACAGCGCGAAGCGGAACTGCGCACCGCCAAGCAGATGACCGAGCGTGCGCAGGACTTCTACGTATCGCTGGGCATGCCGTCGTTGCCGCAGTCGTACTGGGACAAGACCCAGTTCATCAAGCCCGATGACCGCGACGTGGTCTGCCACGCCAGTGCCTGGGACATGAACATGGAAGGCGACGTGCGCACCAAGATGTGCATCAAGCCCAACGAAGAGAACTTCACCACCATCTACCACGAGCTGGGCCACATCTATTACGACCTGGCCTACAACCCGCTGCCGCCGCTGTTCCAGGGCGGTGCCAACGATGGCTTCCATGAAGCGATCGGCGACACCATCGTGCTGGCGATGACGCCGAAGTACCTCAGCTCGATCGGGCTGGTCGACGCGCCGACCGAGAGCCGCGAAGCGGTCATCAACAACCAGATGCGCATGGCGCTGTCGGGCGTGTCGTTCCTGCCGTTCGGCCTGATGATCGACCGCTGGCGCTGGGGCGTGTTCGATGGTTCGATCACCGCGGACAACTACAACAAGGCCTGGTGGGACCTGAAGGCCAAGTACCAGGGCGTTGCACCGGCCAGCACCCGTGGCGAGGAGTTCTTCGACCCGGGTGCCAAGTACCACGTGCCGGGAAACACCCCGTATACCCGCTACTTCCTTGCGCGCATCCTGCAGTTCCAGTTCTACAAGGGCCTGTGCGATGCCTCCGGCTTCAAGGGCCCGCTGCACGAGTGCACCTTCTACGGCAACAAGGAAGCCGGCCAGAAGTACTGGGCGATGCTGAGCAAGGGCGCCAGCCAGCCGTGGCAGGCCACGCTGAAGGAACTGACCGGCTCGGACAAGCTCGATGCCGGCCCGATGATCGAGTACTTCAGCCCGGTCAACGCCTGGTTGAAGCAGCAGAACGAAGGCCAGATGTGCGGTTGGCAGGCCAACGCGGCACCGGCAGCGGCGGCGAAATGAAAGAAGGGGCGGGTCCGCGAGGATCCGCCCCTTTCCATTCGGTAGCGCCGGGCCATGCCCGGCGGCTTTTCATCACACCGCTGCGCTCGCCGGGCATGGCCCGGCGCTACCGCGATGATGATCAGTTGCTCTTCTTCGCCGCCAGCTGCGCGGCCAGCGCGGCCTTGAATTCCTCGAAGGTCTGACCCTTCTCGTTGGCTTCGGCCTGCGCCGCATCGCGCAGCGCATCCGAATAGATCAAGCGCACCGGCGTGCCCTGCCGTTCGTGCAGTTCACCGGCCTGCATGATCAGCGCCAGCACCTGCGCCGCACTTTCGCTCTGGCCGGCAATGCGGCCATCCATGCCCAGCACCCATTCGCCATCGCGACGGACGACGCCGGCCAGCAGCGTGCGCTGCGTGTCGCGCAGTTCGGCATGCGGCTCGACGGGCGAGGCGGTGGCGGCGGCCTTGTTGGCAGCCTGCTGTTCCTGGCGACGGCGCTGGTCGCGGCGGGATTTGGAAGAGGTCGACATCGGTGGGGCTTGCATTGCGGGGGCGCAAGGATAACCCACGGCCCCTGCATGCTGGTTCACACCGCTACGGCATCGGCTCAGTCCAGCACCCGCCCCTGCCGCCAGTAGCCCATGAAAGTGATCGCGCGGCGATCCAGGCCGCAGTCCTTCACCAGATACCGGCGGATCGCCATCACCGCGCCGGCCTCGCCCGCCACCCAGGCATACATCGCGCCGTCCGCGCTGGCGTCAGCCTGCTCCCACAGGATCTGCGCGTCGACGTCGATGTCGTCCAGTTCTGCACCCTCGGCCACGGCGGAGGCCGCCGCCAGCCGCGCCTGCACGGCCTGCAGCAACCGCTGCCCATGGGCCTCCTGCCCGCGCGGCAACCACACCAGTTCGGCCGTGGCCGGTGCCTTCAATGGCACCGCATCGCCCGCCTGGGCGATCTCCAGCAGGGCCAGCGTGCGCGGAGGATCGACCAGCCCGGCCAGTTCCTCGAGGATGCCGGCCACCGCCGGCAATGCCGTCTCATCGGCCACCAGCAGCACCTGGCCGACCCCAGCTGGCGGCTTCCATTCCCAGCCCTCGCTGCTGTCCGCACAGTCGGCGTCGGGGGCCAGCAGCACCACGCGGTCGCCCGGCCTTGCGTGCGTGGCCCAGCGCGAGGCCGGTCCGGTCTCGCCATGCAGCACGAAGTCGACGTCGACCTCGCAGTCGCCAGCGCGCAGTTGGCGGATGGTAAAGGTGCGCATCGGCGGCCGCGCGTCATCGGGCAGTGCCCGGTAACGGGCGTACCAGTCTTCGCCGCTGGGCACGTCCGGCGCGTCCTGGCCGGGCAAGGGGAAGAACACCTTGATGCGTTGGTCCGGGCCTTCGGTCTTCATGCGCGCTACGTCGGCGCCGGTGAACACCATGCGGTCCAGGGAAGGAGAAAGAACGCGGCGCTCCTTCAGCGCCACCTCGAACAGGCGGTAGGTCTGCTGCGCAGCCATGCGGATACCTCATGCGACGACATCGGGATGGCTGGCTGTCGTGCATCCACGAACCGGCTTGCTGGAAACCCCAGCCTAGTCCCTGCCCGCAGCGCCGCAAGGGGGCGCTGCGTGATGCTGCGCCCTACCCCTGCGCGACGCTCAATGCGCCGTGCCGGCTGCCTCTGCTGCGCGCTCGCGCTGATGTTCCCAATACCAGAACACGAAGCCGGCCGCGAAGAAGGCCGCCTGTCCCAGCGCCAGATGCAGCGGGCTGTCGTGCAGCAGTGGCGATACCACGCCGGCCACCACGGTGCTGATCATCAGCTGCACGAAAGCCTGCAGCGACGAGGCCAGGCCACGCTGCTGCGGATACATGTCCAGCACCGCCAGCGCCAGGATCGGGAAGATCAGCGCCATGCCCATGCCGCCCAGGAAGATCGGCATCACCGCCCACGGCAACGCGAACTGCGGCGCCAGGCTGACGTAGCCGATGTTCAACACGGCAGAGACCGCACACAAGGTGAAGCCAAGGGAGACCTGCCGGGTGGGTGTGCTGTGCCCGGCCATGCGCCCGGACAGGAACGAACCGGTGGTCATGCCGCCGATGGTGGGAATGAACAGCCAGGCAAAGCCGCCTTCACCCAGATGCAGGTGCTGCATCACGATGGCCGGCGCCGAGGAGATGTACAGGAAGATGCCGCCAAACCCGATGCTGCCAGCCAGCGCCAGGCGCAGGAAACGCGGGTTGAAGCCGATGCGCACGTAATCGCGCATCAACGTGCGTGGCGACAGTGCGACCCGTGCCTCCGCCGGATGGGTTTCCGGCAGGAAGCGCGCGGTGGCCGCCAGCAGCACCAGCGCAAATACCACCAGGAACCAGAAGATCAGCGGCCAGCCGGCACCACTGAGCAGGATCCAGCCACCGATGATCGGCGCGATGGCCGGGGCGATGCCGAACAGCATCGACACCTGGCTCATCAGCCGCTGCGCGTCGTGGCCGTGGTACAGATCGCGGATCACCGCGCGGCCGACGATCATGCCGACACCGGCAGACAGGCCCTGCAGTGCGCGGAACGCCAGCAGCGTGGTCAGGTCGGTGGACAACGCACAGCCCACCGAGGCGCCGACGAAGATCACCAGGCCGCCGAGGATCACCCGCTTGCGCCCCCACGCATCGGACAGCGGGCCGTGGGCCAGGCTCATCAGGCCGTAGAACAGCAGGTAGACGCTGATGGTCTGCTGCACCGCCACCTCGTCCACCGCCAGGCGCTGGGCCAGCTGCGGAAACGCAGGAAAGATGGTGTCGATCGAGAACGGGCCGAACATGGCCAGGCCAGCGAGCAACAGGGCCATGCGGCGGGTGGAAGGAGCAACAGCGGCGGTCATCGGGCAAGCGTCCGGCAGGGCCATGCGTGACACGCACGGCGGGCGCCGATCCCCTGCAGCAGGGACGGCGCCAGATGAATACGAGAATCCGACCATCATAGGTGGGGAATGCGCGCGATGCCATGCACGGGTGCACAGAACGCACGTCCGGGCCATCGGCCATTCAGGCCTGTGAGGCCGCTCCGGGCCACCGTCGGGCACCGGCAAGAGGCTATAATCAGCGGGCAACACGGTGGGAGAAGCAGGTCACCGCTGCCGAAGGCGCAACGCCCGTAATCGCTCAGGCCCGATACCACCCGTAACAGAACTCTGGAGAGACCGGTTCGATCCGGCGCCGAAGGGGCACGAAGCTGCGGTTTTCCGCGCTTTTAAACTCTCAGGCAAAAGGACAGAGGGGCGCCCGCAGACCGCCGACCGGCGGCTTGTGCCCGTGCGTGTGCCCTTTCCTGACGGATCCTTCGCCATGTCCCAGAACACCCCTTCCCTGCGTGAGCTCGAGCACCATTCCGCGTTCGTCGAGCGCCACATCGGCCCCAACGATGCCGAGATCGCGCAGATGCTCGGCGTCATCGGCCACGCATCGCTGGATGCGATGACCGATGCCATCGTCCCGGCCAAGATCAAGTCGCCGGCACCGCTGGCGCTGCCGGAGTCGATCACCGAAGTGCAGGCGCTGGCGAAGATCCGCGCGATCGCCGACAAGAACACCGTGCTGCGCAGCTTCATCGGCCAGGGCTACTACGGTACCCACACGCCGAACGTGATCCTGCGCAACATCCTGGAAAACCCGGCTTGGTACACCGCCTACACCCCGTACCAGGCGGAAATCTCGCAGGGCCGCATGGAAGCGCTGATCAACTTCCAGACCCTGTGCGCCGACCTGACCGGCATGGAAATCGCCAACGCCTCGCTGCTGGACGAAGCCACTGCCGCCGCTGAAGCGATGACCCTGGCCAAGCGTTCGGCCAAGTCGAAGTCGGACACCTTCTTCGTGCACGACGCCGTGCACCCGCAGACGCTGGAACTGCTGCGCACCCGCGCCGAGCCCATGGGCATCGTGCTGCGCGTGGGCACCCCGGCCGAAGCGCTGGAAGCGGAGGCCTTCGGCCTGCTGCTGCAGTACCCGGATACCTTCGGCCAGGTCGGCGACTACAAGGCGCTGGTCGATGCCGTGCACGCGCGCGGCGGCCTGGTGGCCGTGGCCACCGACCTGCTGGCATTGACCCTGCTGACCGCCCCCGGCGAATGGGGTGCGGACATCGTGGTCGGCAACAGCCAGCGTTTCGGCGTGCCGTTCGGCTTCGGTGGCCCGCATGCTGCGTTCATGGCCTGCCGTGACGCCTACAAGCGTTCGATGCCGGGCCGCCTGATCGGCGTCTCGATCGACGCACAGGGCAACCCGGCCTACCGCCTGACCCTGCAGACCCGCGAACAGCACATCCGCCGCGAGAAGGCCACCTCCAACATCTGTACCGCACAGGTGCTGCTGGCGGTGATGGCCTCGATGTACGCCGTCTACCACGGTCCGGAAGGCCTGACCCGCATCGCCCGCCGCACCCATCGCCTGGCCGCTATCCTGGCCAGCGCGCTGCGCACCGCCGGTGTGCAGGTCGGTGCCGACTTCTTCGACACGCTGCACGTCACCGGTATCGATGCCGACGCGATCCATGCCAAGGCCCGTGCTGCCGGCTACAACCTGCGTGCGATCGACAGCAGCTCGGTCGGCATCAGCCTGGACGAGACCACCACCCGCGCCGACATCGTCGCCGTGGGCGCGCTGTTTGGTGCCAACCTTGATGTGGACGCGCTGGATGCCAGCACCGCCGATGCGCTGCCGGCCGGCCTGCTGCGCCAGTCCGCGTTCCTGACCCACCCGGTGTTCAACACCCACCACAGCGAGCACGAGCTGCTGCGCTACCTGCGTTCGCTGGCCGACAAGGACCTGGCGATGGACCGCACGATGATCCCGCTGGGCTCGTGCACCATGAAGCTCAACGCCACCGCCGAAATGATTCCGGTGACCTGGCCGGAGTTCTCGCAGATCCACCCGCTGGTGCCGGCCGAGCAGGCGCTGGGCTACAAGGAACTGATCGATTCGCTGGAAGCGATGCTGGTCGAGTGCACCGGTTACGACGCCGTCAGCCTGCAGCCGAACTCCGGTGCGCAGGGCGAGTACGCCGGCCTGCTGGCGATCCGCGCCTACCACCGCTCGCGCGGCGAAGATCACCGTGACATCTGCCTGATCCCGGATTCGGCGCACGGCACCAACCCGGCCTCGGCACAGATGTGCGGCATGAAGGTCGTGGTCACCAAGACCGATGCCAACGGCAACGTCGACGTCGAGGACATCCGCCTCAACGCCGAGAAGTACAGCGACCGCCTGGCCGCGATCATGATGACCTACCCGTCCACGCATGGCGTGTTCGAGGAAGAGGTGGTGGAGATCTGCGAGATCATCCACAAGCACGGCGGCCAGGTGTACACCGACGGTGCCAACATGAACGCCCTGGTCGGCGTGGCCAAGCCGGGCAAGTGGGGTTCGGACGTTTCGCACCTGAACCTGCACAAGACCTTCTGCATCCCGCACGGCGGCGGCGGCCCGGGCGTTGGCCCGTGTGCGGTCAAGTCGCACCTTGCCCCGTTCCTGCCGGGCAAGCTGGGTGACAACGGTCCGGTCGGCATGGTCAGCGCGGCCAGCTTCGGCAGCGCCTCGATCCTGCCGATCAGCTGGATGTATATCGCGATGATGGGCACCGAAGGCCTGCGCAAGGCCACCCAGGTCGCCCAGCTCAACGCCAACTACATCGCCAAGCGCCTGGCCCCGCACTTCAAGACGCTGTACACCGGCCGCAACGGCCTGGTCGCGCACGAGTGCATCCTGGACGTGCGCCCGCTGGAGAAGACCAGCGGCATCGGTGCCGAGGACGTGGCCAAGCGCCTGATCGACTTCGGCTTCCATGCCCCGACCCTGAGCTTCCCGGTGGCCGGCACGCTGATGGTCGAGCCGACCGAGAGCGAATCGCTGCACGAGCTGGACCGCTTCATCGACGCGATGATCCAGATCCGCGAAGAGATCACCGCGATCGAAGACGGCCGCCT
>NZ_QAIJ01000061.1:0-2295 GCF_003060985.1 Stenotrophomonas sp. HMWF023 | reverse complement strand
CGGCGGTGACCGCCAGCGAGTGGGCCCACGCCTACCCGCGCGAGCTGGCCGCCTTCCCGCTGCCGAGCCTGAAGCTGCAGAAGTACTGGCCGCCGGTGGCCCGCGTCGACAACGTCTACGGCGACAAGAACGTGATGTGCGCCTGCATCCCGGTCGATGCCTACAAGGACGATGAAGTCGAGGCGTAAGCCTTTGCGACATCGGTAATCCGGTAACAGAACGGCCCGCGCAAGCGGGCCGTTTTCGTTTCCATCCACGCATGGCGTTGATCTACCATCAGGGATCCGGCACCTGCCCCAGGCTCAACTGCCATGACACACCGAAGCGGTCCTGCACCCAGCCATAGCGGCTGCTGAACTCGTAGTCGCCCACGGGCATCAGCCAATGCCCGCCGTCGCCCAGCACACGCGCCGCGCGCTCGAACGATTCGGCGCCCGCACATTCCACGAACAGCGACATCGAGGGCGTGAACGTGAAGTCGTGGACATCCAGACTGTCAAAGCACAGGTAGTGGGTGCCGCCGAGCAGGAAAATGGCCTGGCGGACTTGCCCGGGCACGCCTGCACCCGCCGCGTCCGGATGGCGTTGCAGGGCCAGCAGGCGGAATTCGGCGAAGGCTTCGGCGTACAGGGCCAGCGCGGCTTCGGCCTGGCCGGTGAACATCAGGAAGGGACGGCTGCGCAGCATGCGGTGCTCCCGTTCGTCGGGCCGGTGTGGCCCACGCGATCAGAATGGCACGCGGGATGTATGCCTTCTGTAGAGCCGAGCCCATGCTCGGCTGACGTCTGCCCGAACAGCAGCCGACCGTAGGGTCGGCTCTACAGAATCACGCCTCGCGCAAGCGCCGGGCAATGGCGCTGCTGGCCGCGATGGTTGCCGTCAGCGCCACCATCGACAGGAACTGCAGGCGCGTATGCGCCTCGCTCAGCAACAGGCCGAAGATCAGCGCCAGCACGACCAGGCCGATCACGGTAAGCCACGGGAAGCCGGCCATGCGGAACGGCAGGCGCGTGCCCAGACGGTCGGCGCGACGGCGCAGCACCAGCTGCGAAACCAGCGACAGCGTCCACACCAGCAGGCAGGTGGAACCGACGATGTTCAGCAGTACCGGCAACACCTTGTCCGGGAACAGCAGTTCCATGATGGTGGCAGCGAAACCGAACAGGACGCTGGCCAGCACCGCGATCACCGGCACCTGGCGCGGGTCGGTCCAGCCCAGCACGGCCGGTGCTTCGCGGCGTTGCGCCAGCGAATACATCATGCGCGAGGCGCCGTAGAGATTGGCATTGAGCGCCGACAGCAGGGCGATCACCGCGATCAGGGTGATGGCCGTGGCCGCACCCGGAATATTGGCGACATCGAGAACCGCGGCGAACGGCGATTTCAACGCTTCGCTGGTCCACGGCACCACGGCGATGATCACGCTCAGCGAACCGATGTAGAACACCAGGATGCGCCAGGCGACGGTGCGGATGGCACGGGCGATGCTGCGCTCGGGGTCTTCGGTCTCCGCCGCCGCGACGGCCACGATCTCGGTGCCGCCGAAGGCGAACACCACCACCAGTAGCGCAGCACCGATACCGGCCAGGCCCTTGGGTGCGAAGCCACCATGCTCGGTGAAGTTGCTCAGGCCCGGCGAGGCCACCTGCGGCAGCCAGCCCATCAGCAGCGCCACGCCAACGGCGATGAAGGCCAGGATAGCCGCCACCTTGAGGATGGCGAACCAGAATTCGAACTCACCAAAGTTCTTCACCCCGAGCAGGTTGATCGCGGTGAAGAACAGCATGAATGCCAGTGCCGCCATCGGTACCGGCACCACCGGCCAGACCGTGGCCAGCAACCCGGCCGCGCCCACCGCCTCGGCGGCGATGACGATGACCAGCTGCACCCACCACAGCCAACCCACGGTGGCGCCCGCGGTGGCGCCCATGGCATCGCCCGCATACACCGAGAACGCACCGCTGGTCGGTTTGGCGGCGGCCATCTCGCCCAGCGCGTTCATCACGATGATCACCAGCGCGCCGGCCACCAGATAGGACACCAGCACCGCCGGGCCGGCCGCCTGCACGCCCACGCCAGAGCCGAGGAACAGGCCGGCGCCGATGGCGCTGCCCAGCCCCATCATGATCAGCTGGCGTGGCTTGAGCGAATGGCCGAGGCGGGAGGGCGAAGCGGTCTGATCGGGGGTGGCGGGCATCGGCAGGGCTGGCGGCGGCGACAAGGGCGACACCTTACCGTGTCCAGCCGCCGCGGGGATAGGCACAGCGCAGCAGGGAACTCAGGCCGGTACCGGCT
>NZ_QAIJ01000311.1:0-3422 GCF_003060985.1 Stenotrophomonas sp. HMWF023 | reverse complement strand
AGCCAAGCGAGTTGCCCGAAGTCCAGCGACGCATGCGTGCGTACAGGCCGTCGTCGCCCATGTTGGGCAGGCTCTTCTGGAAGTTGGTCATGCTGCGCAGGTGCATCGGCGTATCGAGCATGCTCTCCACCGCGCGGTAGATATCCTCTTCTTCACGGGAGCTGTACTCGCGCTTGCCTGCCAGCACCTTGATCAGGTCTGCCAGGAACTGCACGTTGCCTTCGTTGTTCTCACACTGGAACGGATTGAAGCCGGTCGGCGCACCGTTCTCAAGGGCCAGGTAGTTGCCACCACAGGCACGCACGAAGATCTCCGCGCCACGATCCTTGTCGAAGAAGAAGATGGTCGGCGACGGATCGTACTTCTGCACCTGGCTGAGCAGGAAGTTGATCAGCGCGGTCTTACCGGTACCCGACTTACCGATCACCATGGTGTTGGCGATCGCCTTCTCACCCAGGGAATTTTCCGATGGGTGGGTGGCGTGGAAGTTAAAGTAGTACGGCTGGCCGTTGGTCGTCTGCAACGTGGTGACGCAATCGCCCCAAGGGTTGTTGTGCTGCTTGCCGGTGGCAAAGTTGTGCAGTGGGGACAGGCCGAGAAAATTGAGTGAGCTGACATTGGCCAAGCGGGTACGGAAGCGCCAGTTTGCCGGCAACTGAGAATAGAACGACGAGGTGACCGCGAGGTCTTCCTTGGTGGAGACGAAGCCGGCATTGGACAGCTCGGCCCGAGTGGTTGCCACATTCTGGGACAGCTTGGCCTGACTGTCGCCATAGACAGCCATGATGAAGTGATACTCGCCCAGCACGAAGTTGCCCGAGGACAACTGATCCATGGCCTGGTCAAGTTCAACGATCTGACTGACCGCCTTGTCGCCGGAAGAAATCATCATGCCCTTGGTACGGTCCAGCACTTTGAGCGCGTCCTGACGTCCCATAGGGCTGAACGAATGGGTGATGACGTACTCGAAGTCGAGATACTTCAGACCATTGAGAATGCCAGGGTACGTGCCTTCGGCATACTCCTTGATGTTCAGAATGGCGCCGAAGTGATTTACACCGTTTGGTGTATTGATGACGAAGTCGCCAGTTTTGGCCGAGAACATGTGCCGACTGACCGGCAGATAGTCCTTCACCGGCGCAGACAGCACCGGCACCGGCTCGTCGATGCGATTGATCAGATAGCCGAACAATTCGAGCGTCTCGGAGAACACCACGCCGTTCTTCGCCTCGTACATCCCGAGGCGGTACGGCGCATAGTCACGGATGACTGCCTCAACATTACCTGCCAGTTCCATCAGCTTTTCGACAGCCTGCTCCTGTTCGGCGCGCAGCCTGTCGACATTGGCCGACTTTTCCACGAAGCGCTTACCGGCCACCACCGGACGATAAATCATCGTGAGGTACAGTTCGTTCTGCATGATGCGCTGCGAGGACAGCATGCCCATGTACTGGTCGGACACGTCCTGGTTGAATCGCTGCTTGTAGTGGCTATTGCCCTTGAGCGTGCGGCGGCGGCGGATGTCATGCACCCAGAAGGCAACATTGACGAAGTCCGGGGCGCGCAGGGTCTGCAGCAACCGATTGAAGGTGTTGTGCCGATGCTCAAGCTCCCATTCCTCGCGTCCCACGAACGGCAACCCTTCCAGGTGCCAGGTCAACAGGTAGTCGCCGCCCGTGGTTTTCACCACGTTCGGGGCTACATGCGACGACAGGGGAATGAACTCGCTTATGGATGTGTCTGGGCTGAACATACGACTGCTTCCAAAGGGTACTGCCGACGAAAATTCGGAGTGGGCCAGGCGGGCGTGGTGAGCCCGCCTGGCTATATCCGGCCCTCAATCCATTCGGGCCGGCTTGTCGCGGTAGTCATTCGGGTTGAACACCCACATGCCATCGTGTTCGCGCACGTTGCGGACCCGCATCTTGAACAATAGCCGCAGGCCCAACAGCCGGAAGATCATCTCGTCACGCCTGGCCATCTGCCGCATGATGAAGATGGCCACCGGGATGGTCAGCAGGAACCAGAAGTTGGTGTACATGCTCAGGAGCAGCAAGCCACCTGCCACCATAAAAAATGGCAGGTAGGGAACGCCCAGAAACATCGCTGGGCGAGTGCAACCCCGGAACAGTACGTTCTTATGCACGGTAGTACGAGATCGCGTTCTGGATGTGGAACGCCATGCCACCGGTACCGCCACCGCCGGTGCCAGCGTTGTCGCAGTTGCCGTATTCGTCACCCAGCAGCATGCGGGCGATCTGGCCTGCGGCACCAATCAGCACACCACCGATCAGGATCGGAGCCACGTCGCCGATGCGCTTGTGCGCGAAGGCGATCTGGTAACCGGCGAAGATCACGGCGATGGTCACCACCGCAATCGAGGCCATGTTCAGCAGGCCATTGATATTGGTGAAGAAGCCGCAGACCTTGCCGTCGGTACCGCCGTAGGTGGCGCCGCCGCCGCCGGTGGTAGCGAAGGCCTGCGGGGCGAACACGGTACCCACGAACACAACAGCCATCAGCATGGTCTTCAGCGTACGCTGGGCCTGGACGAGGTCGAGATTGGATCGCTTCATGGATTGATTTCCTTGTTGATGGACTAACACACCTGAATCGACCAGCCGGGGGACTGGCCGTACCACGACTTCGTCAGAACACGAAGGCCGCATCCCCTGGGGGAATCTGCTGCGCCGGCATCTGTTGCGCCGGCGCGTTATACATGTTGCTGGTCGCCGTAGCGGGCGTGTTCTGCTCGCCCCACGGCTGCAGCATGACCGGGCTCTCGATGCCGCCGACCGTCGCCCCGGGCAGCTGCTGCGGCATCATCGACGGCTGACCCGCCTGTCCTGCAGCAGCCTGCTGCGGATAGCCCTGCTGATGCGGGTAGCCCCCCTCCGGCTGCGCCTGCGGCTGCATCATGCGGTCAACTGAGCCCAGCACGACCCGCGACAATGCCTGGTCAGCGAGGTTGACCAGGCTCCCGCGCGCCATCGCCCCTGTGGAGGGATAGACGGTGTAGGCTCGAGCTGGATCATTGGACGGCACATAGACCGGGCCGTTGGCCTGGGCTACGATCCGCGCCTGCGCCGGTGAGGCGAGCTGAGGATGGTGCTCGACCTTGACGGTACGGCGCTCTCCACGGGTTACGACGTCGATGGGTGCCACGCCGTTGGAAGCAACCTGCTGCCCTCGACGGATCGAGTCATAGACCTTCTGCACGTAGCCGTGACGGAAGCCCGTCTCAAAATTGCCCGAGTAATAGCAGCTGAAAGACTTGCCCCAATCCTTTCCTGAGCGCTTGTAGCACTCGGCAAGAATCCGCGAGCCCGCCTGTAGGTTCGGGCACTGCTGGAACGCCTTTTCATAAGAGTCCAGACCATACTTGGCCAAGTTGTAACGATTGACCTGCGCCAGTCCGATGG
>NZ_QAIJ01000310.1:6959-7040 GCF_003060985.1 Stenotrophomonas sp. HMWF023 | reverse complement strand
CGGCCGGGGGTGCCGGCCAGCGGCCGGCACTACCGCGCGGCGGTGCCGCGTATTACTGGCAGGCCTCGCAGGCTTCCGGGT
>NZ_QAIJ01000310.1:6790-6949 GCF_003060985.1 Stenotrophomonas sp. HMWF023 | reverse complement strand
CGGTACATGTCATAGAACTGCGGGTAGCGCATCGGGCGCAGGGTCAGTTCGAAACCGGGATCGAGCAGCATCTGCTTGGGCTTGTCGGCCATGGGTGTTTCCTTGAATTCCTGGGTGAGCGGCCGGGCATGGCCCGGCGCTACCGTGGGTGATGATCAT
>NZ_QAIJ01000310.1:2061-6780 GCF_003060985.1 Stenotrophomonas sp. HMWF023 | reverse complement strand
TCTCCAGCGAGCAGGCGATGGCCTCTTCCGGGCTGAACACCTTCTCCGGCGCAACGCTGGCCACGTGGCTGACGGTGGTCTTGGCGATCTTGGTGGCCGGACGCGAACGCAGGTAGTAGGTGGTCTTGATGCCCTGCTTCCAGGCGTACATGTACATGGACGACATCGCGCCGATGCTCGGGCTTTCCATGAACAGGTTGAGCGAGGCGGACTGGTCGATGAAGGCACCACGGTCGGCGGCCATGTCGATCAGCGAACGCATCGGCAGTTCCCATGCGGTGCGATAGACGTGGCGCAGCGTTTCCGGGATCTGGCTGATGCCCTGGATCGAGCCGTCGGCCAGCTTGATCGCATCGCGCATTTCCGGGGTCCAGTGGCCCAGCTTCTTCAGCTCGTTCACCAGATAGCGGTTCACCTGCAGGAAGTCACCGGACAGGGTCTCGCGCTTGAACAGGTTGGACACCTGCGGTTCCACGCACTCGTAGCAGCCGGCGATAGAGGCGATGGTGGCGGTCGGGGCAATCGCGATCATCAGCGAGTTGCGCAGGCCGTGTTCCTTGATGCGCTCACGCAGGGCATCCCAGCGTGCGGCATCTTCCGGCACCACGTTCCAGGCATCGAACTGCAGCTCGCCGCTGGCCGCACGGGTGTCGGCGAAGGACGGGTGCTTGCCACGTTCCTGGGCCAGCTCCACCGAGGTTTCCAACGCGTGGAAGTAGATGGTCTCGGCGATCTTCTTCGACAGCGCGCGGGCTTCGGCGCCATCGAACGGCAGGCGCTTGCGGAAGAACACGTCCTGCAGGCCCATGCAGCCCAGGCCGACCGGACGCCAGCGCAGGTTGCCGCGGCGTGCCGATTCGATCGGGTAGAAGTTCAGGTCGATCACGCGGTCCAGCTGGCGCACGGCCAGGCGCACGGTGTCGGCCAGCTTGTCGAAATCGAACTCGCCGTTGCCGTCGAAGTGGTTGCCGAGGTTGATCGAACCCAGGTTGCACACCGCGGTCTCTTCGGCCGAGGTGACTTCCAGGATTTCGGTGCACAGGTTGGACAGGTGGATCACGTTGCCGGCGCGCAGGGTCTGGTTGCTGGCGCGGTTGCACTTGTCCTTGAAGGTCATCCAACCGTTGCCGGTCTCGGCCAGGGTGCGCATCATCCGCGAGTACAGCTTGCGTGCGGAAATGGTGCGGTTGGCCTTGCCCTGTGCTTCGGCCTGCAGGTAGGCGGCCTCGAAGGCTTCGCCGAACAGGTCGGTGAACTCGGGCACCACGCGCGGATCGAACAGCGACCATTCCTGGTCCGATTCGACACGCTTCATGAACAGGTCCGGGATCCAGTTGGCCAGGTTCAGGTTGTGCGCACGGCGCGATTCGTCGCCGGTGTTGTCACGCAGCTCGAGGAAGTCCTCGATGTCGGCGTGCCAGGTTTCCAGGTACACACAGGCCGCGCCCTTGCGCTTGCCGCCCTGGTTCACCGCAGCCACCGACGAATCCATGGTCTTCAGCCACGGCACGATGCCGTTGGAATGGCCGTTGGTCGACTTGATCAGCGAGCCACGCGAACGCACGCGGGTGTAGCTGACGCCGATGCCGCCGGAGAACTTGGACAGCTGGGCGATGTCGCCGTACTTGGAGTAGATCGATTCCAGCGAATCCTGCGGCGAGTCCAGCAGGAAGCACGAGGACAGCTGCTCGTGGGTGGTGCCGGAGTTGAACAGGGTCGGGCTGGACGGCAGGTAGTCCAGGTTGCCCATGCGCTTGTACAGCGCCAGGGTTTCCGGCACGTCTTCGCTCAGCGCGCTGGCGATGCGCAGGAAGAACTGCTGCGGGGTCTCGATCACCTTGCGGGTGTGCGGGTGGCGCAGCAGGTAGCGGTCGTACAGGGTACGCAGGCCGAAGTAATCGAAGTTCAGGTCCAGCGAGATGTCGATGGCATCGTTGAGCTTGCGTGCGTTGGTCTGCACGAAGTTCAGCAGGCGGTCGTTGATCAGGCCCACTTCGTGGCCACGACCCACCGACTGCGAGAACGCATGGATTTCCTGGTTGGACACTTCCTTGGCGATGAAGTTGGCCAGCAGGCGCGCGGCCAGGCGGCCGTACTCGGGTTCTTCGCCGATCAGCAGCGCCGCGGTGCGGATGGACAGTTCGTCCAGCTCCTGGGTGGTGGCGCCGTTGTACAGGCCGGAAATGGTGCGGGTGGCCACGCGCATCGGATCGACGGCGTGCAGGCCTTCAGAGGAACGCTGCACCGCGCGGACGATCTTGTTCAGATCCACCAGCTCGGTCGTGCCATTGCGCTTGGTCACACTCATCGCGTTGGACGTCGGCGGCGACGTCAACAGGAATTCGCTTTCCTTCTCGATGGTGGCGCTGGTCTCGGTGGTCACGGCGTGTGTCCTCTTGGCGTGATGGATGGTGGCTCGGTGCATCGGATGACGCGGCCCGGGACGTGACACCCCAGGGTGGCAGACCGGTGTCGCAGGAATTGAGACCTGCGCCTGTGGCTGCTGCTGGCAGTGCTGACCGGTGCCGCTGCGGGCATGGAGGGCGTATCACCGGAGGGTCCGGCGATCCATTCCATGGACCCGGCGGCTTGGGGTCCCCACAACCGACAGCCACAAGATAGTGGGGGTAGTTGGGTCCGTCAACGCCAAATGTAGTGAAATTCGGCAATCCCTTGCGCCGCAAGGATCGTGCCATCGGCGCCCGGTTTGGACGCTTTGGACCTGCTGGATCGGGCTGCGCAGTCAAGCCCGAAAAGCGTCGTGGTGGCGGTAATCAGCACCCCACCAGCGGAACAATGACAGCTTCACATGACAGGGCCATGCAGGCGAGGGACAAGTCTGTGGATAGGTGGTGGGCAGCCAGTGGGCAGCCGGTGGACGGGCGGCACCGGGTAGTGCCGGCCGCTGGCCGGCAGCCCATGACCTGCGGTTGCATCGTGCAGATGCCGGCCAGCGGCCGGCACCACCCCTGTTGTCACGCCCGGTGCGGGGTACCCAGGTACTCGGCGCTCTGCATTTCGATCAGGCGCGAGGCCGTGCGCTCGAACGCACCCTGCAGGCGGGTGCCGGTGTACAGCTCGACCGGCGAGGTGCTGGCGGTGCAGACCAGGTTGACGTGGCGGTCGTACAGCTCGTCGATCAGGTTGACGAAGCGGCGCGCGGCATCCTCGTTCAGGCGATCGAAGGCCGGAATGCCGCCCAGCAGCACGGTGTTGAACTCGTGTGCGATCTCGATGTAATCCGACGGCCCACGCGGGCCTTCACACAGGGCGGCAAAGTCGAACCAGGCAATGCTCTTGCCACGCGCGCGCACCGGGATCTTGCGGCTCTCGATCTCGATGTTGCCCGCCTTGGCCGGTTGGCCGCCGCTCAGTTCGGCCCAGCGCGTGGCCAGCCAGTCGTCGCTGTCAGCGGCCAGCGGCGCGCGGTACACCGGCGAACGGGTCAGCGCGCGCATCCGGTAGTCCTCGGTGCCCTCGGCGTACAGCTCCACGCAGTAGCGTTGCAGCAGGCCGATGGCCGGCATGAAGCTCTCGCGCTGCAGGCCGTTGAGGTACAGGTTTTCAACCGCCGTGTTGGAGGTGGTGACCAAGGTCACACCCTCGGCGAACATCCGCTCCAGCAGGCGCGCCAGCAGCATGGCATCACCGATGTCGGTGACGAAGAATTCATCCAGCACCAGCACGCGCAGGTTGCTGCGCCATTCCTGGGCGATCTTCGCCAGCGGGTCGCTCTGGCCCTGGTGCTCGCGCAGGCGCTCGTGGACGCTGCGCATGAAGCGATGGAAGTGGGTGCGGTACTTCTGCTTGATCGGCAGGCCGTCGTAGAACAGGTCCACCAGGAAGGTCTTGCCGCGGCCGACGCCGCCCCAGAAATACAGGCCCTTGACCGGCTCGGGTTTCTTCCAGAACGAGGACAGGCGGTCCAGCCAGCCATCCTCGGCGCTGTCCACCAGGGCCAGGTGGATCCGGTCCAGCTCGGCCAGGGCCGCATGCTGGGCCGGGTCGTTCTGCCAATCGCCGCGTTCCACCCCGGCCGCGTAGCGCTGCGTCGGGGTCAGTTCCACCTCGCTCATGCCGCCGTGCCCAGCCAATGCTTGACGCCGTGGGTGAGCGCACCGCGCAGGTCGATCAGCTTGCGGTGGAAGAAGTGGCTGGTGTCCGGCATGCGCACCAGCTCATGCGGCGCATCGAGGGTGTCCAGCCACTGGTAAACGGCCTGCGGGTCGACGATCTCATCCTGCTCGCCCTGGATCACCAGCCAGCGGGCAGGCGGCGCGATGCCGCCGAAATCCCAACGGCCGGCCGGCGGCGCGATCGAGATCAGCGCTTCGGGCTGCAGCTCGGCGGCGGCCTTCAGCGAAACGAACGCGCCAAAGCTGAAGCCGGCCAGCCACAGGCGGTCGTCGGGACGCTGCTGGCGGACCCAGGCGGTAACGGCCTTCAGGTCCTCCTGCTCGCCCACGCCATGGTCGAATTCACCGGCAGAACCACCGACGCTGCGGAAGTTGAAGCGCACCGTCGCGATGCCCAGCTCGCGCAGGGTGGTGGCGGTCATGGTGACCACCTTGTTGTGCAGGGTGCCGCCTTCGGTGGACAGCGGATGGCAGATGACGGCCACGATCGGCTGCACCGGCACATCGGCCTTGGGCAGGTCGATGAGCACTTCCAGCGGGCCAACCGGGCCTTCCAGTGAGATGCAGGCGGTTTCGCCGGGGG
>NZ_QAIJ01000310.1:901-2033 GCF_003060985.1 Stenotrophomonas sp. HMWF023 | reverse complement strand
CGGGGAACGAGGGCTTGTGCATGGCACCATGATAGCGTCCCCCGCCGCTGCCCTGTGCCCGCCCCATGCTCTACCTGTCCCTGGCCGTGATCTGCAGTGTGCTGGTTTCGGTGTTGTTGAAGCTGGCTGGTCGTCGCCAGCTGGATGTTGCGCAGATGGTGACCTGGAACTATCTGGTCGCCGCGACGATGACGGCAGTGGTGCTGCAGCCGCCGCTGGACGCCTTGCGCGCACCGCATGCACCGTGGGTTTCACTGCTGGCGCTGGCGGTGGTGCTGCCCTCGATCTTCCTGGTACTCGGCCGCGCCGTGGCGGTGGCCGGCATCGTGCGCAGTGATGTGGCGCAGCGGTTGTCGCTGCTGCTGTCGCTGGCGGCGGCGTTCCTGTTCTTCGGCCAGACCGCCACATCGTGGAAGCTGCTCGGGCTGGGCCTGGGCCTGCTGGCGATGGTTGCGATCAGTCTGCGTCCACGCGGTCCCGCAGTGGCCGCTTCAACCGGCGGCTGGGGCTGGTTGCTGGGCGTGTGGGCCGGCTTTGCAGTGGTGGATGTGCTGCTGAAGCAGGTGGCGCTGTCGGGCACCCCGTCGATGGCGGCGGTGCTGGCCAGTTTCAGCGTGGCCTTCGTGCTGATGCTGGCGTTGCAGCTGTGGCGGCATTTCAGTGGGCGCAGCCGCCTGGCCTGGCGCAACCTCGGTGCCGGCGCGCTGCTGGGCCTGCTCAACGGCGGCAACATCCTGTTCTACGTGCATGCGCACCAGTCGATGCCGCACAGCCCGGCCACCGTGTTCGCCGGCATGAACATCGGCGTGGTGGTGCTGGGTGCGCTGGTGGGCGTGTTCGCCTTCGGCGAGGCGACCACGCGCTGGAACCGTGCCGGTCTGGCACTGGCGGTGCTGGCGATTGGTTTGATCGCCTGGGGGTGAGCCCCGGGCGATCTTGCCCCTTGTAGGGCCGAGCCCATGCTCGGCTGCCGTTGGCGCGCAAAGCAGCCGAGCATGGGCTCGGCTCTACAAGAAGGGCCGCCGGGTTATCTGTCGAAGCCCAGCAGCAGCGGGTCGTGGTCGGAGCTGCGCCACGGGCCCTGCACGTTGCGGCCCTGGTAGCCGCTGGCGTCCTGCTCGTCAGCGTTGCT
>NZ_QAIJ01000310.1:818-891 GCF_003060985.1 Stenotrophomonas sp. HMWF023 | reverse complement strand
CGGTCTGGCACTGGCGGTGCTGGCGATTGGTTTGATCGCCTGGGGGTGAGCCCCGGGCGATCTTGCCCCTTGT
>NZ_QAIJ01000310.1:0-808 GCF_003060985.1 Stenotrophomonas sp. HMWF023 | reverse complement strand
GTAAACGTAGCTGTAGGGTTGTTGGACCTTGGCCACCTTGAAGGCATCCTGCCAGCCCAGGTCGTGCAGGGTGCGGATCGGATCTTCCATCGCGTAGGCGTTGAAGTCGCCCATCAGCACCACGTCCGTCACCTTCAGGCGTGCGGCTTCGGCCTGCACCCAGGTGTTGAGCTGCCTGGCCGATTCCACACGGGTCGCGTTCCAGCAGCCCTGCCCGTCATTGCGGTCGGCGTCGGCGCCGCTGGCCTCGCGGCAGCCCTTGGACTTGAAGTGGTTGGCGACCACCATGAACGGCGCGCCCTTGCCCTGGAACGCCTGTGCCAGCGGCGCACGGCTGTGTTCGACGAAGGGACCGTCGAGCTTGGTCAGCGGCGTGCCGAGCGGTTTGAATTCGCTCTTGCGGTAAATGATGCCGACGCGGATCGGATTGCTGCCGGGGCCTTCACCGGCATCGACGAACGCCCACTGCTTGTCGGCTGCGAGACCGACATTGAGTGCGTTTACCAGTTCGGCGATGGCCGACTGCGGGCCGTAGCCGTCGTTCTCCAGCTCCATCAGTGCGGCGATATCGGCGCCCAGCGCGTTGACGGTGGCGACCAGCTTGCCGACCTGCGCCTTGTGCTCGCCCAGCGTGCGCGCGCCGCGCAGGGTCGGGAATCCGCTGCCCTGGCCGTCACCATTGAAGAAGTTCTCCAGGTTGAAGGCGGCGATATGCAGGCTGCCGGGCACGCTCGGCACGGCCGGCCGCTGCAGTTCCGGCAGCTTCAACGTGCCGTCGACCTGCAGGCTGGGGCGGCCCTGCGCATCC
>NZ_QAIJ01000060.1:0-12618 GCF_003060985.1 Stenotrophomonas sp. HMWF023 | reverse complement strand
ACCAGCACGAATTCGTCGCCGCCCAGCCGTGCCAGCAGGTCGTGCGGACGCAGCAGCTGGCGGGTGCGTTCGGCCACCGCCACCAGCAGCGCGTCGCCGGCCTGGTGGCCGTAGGCATCATTGACCTGCTTGAAGCCATCCAGGTCCATGAACATCACCGCGAAGCGGCTGCCGCCCTGTTCAGCCTCGGCCAGCGCCTGCACGATGCGCCGCTGCAGCAGCAACCGGTTCGGCAGGCGGGTGAGCGGGTCGTGCAGCGCAGCCTGGGTCAGTTCCTGCTGGGCGTCGGTCAACGAGGTGCTGAGCAGCGAATTGCGCAGGCGCAACAGCTGTGCCTCCACCCGCTGGTCCAGCCAGGACACCACCAGCACCACCGCCAGGATCGCCACGGTCAGCACCACCACCAGCATCGCCAGCCAGTTGTTCTGCAGGCCATCGCCCACCGCGGCGCCGCAGATGCTGCCTTCTGGGAAACGGGCGGCGGCCATGCCGGTGTAGTGCATGCCGACGATGGCCAGGCCGAGCAGGCCGGCGGCGGCCAGGCGGTCGCCGATGCGGGTGTGCTGCGCGCGCAGCCGGAAGGCCACGTACAGCGCGGTCCACGACGCGGCCACCGCGACCAGCAGCGACAGCAGCAGCCACACCGGCTGGTAGTCGATGCCCGGTTGCATGCGCATCGCGGCCATGCCCACGTAATGCATGCTGGCGATGCCGCTGCCCATCAGCAATGCGCCACCGGCCAGGCGTGGATGGGGCAGGGTGCGCAGCGATACCAGCCAGAGCGCAAACACCGACGAGCCGATCGCCAGTGCCAGCGACAGCAGGGTGATGGGCAGGTCGTAGCCCAGCGGAATGGGCAGGTCGAAGGCGAGCATGCCGATGAAGTGCATCGACCAGATGCCCAGCCCCATCGCAAAGCCGCCGCCGAGGCGCCACCACCAGGTCGCACCCTTGCCGGGCGCGGTGACGGTGCGCCCGGCCATCGCCAGCGCGGTGTAGGACGCCATCACTGCAACCAGCAATGAGGTCGCTACCAGCCACGGGTTGTACGTGCCTACCAGCATTCGTCAGTCTCCCGGACCTGCCTGTCAACGGAAAAACTACGGTGGGGCATGCGTAAGGCGGGCGACCAGAGGCCGCCGGTCGCAGCGTCCCCCCGGTCGCTGCCCATTCACTCTAACGCGGGCACCGGGGGGGACGGCAAGCAGCAAAACGTGATGACCGCGTCAGCGGGTCACTGCACCGGCAGCCTCGAAGGCGGCATCGAACAGGCGCTGCACCGGCGGACCCATTTCACCGACCAGCAGGGTCAGCAGGAACAGGCCCAGCAGCAGCGAGACCGGCAGGCCCAGCTGAATCGGATTCAGCGCCGGCGCGGCGCGGGCCAGTACGCCGAAGGCCAGGTTCACCGCCAGCATCGCTACGGTCAGCGGGATGGCCAGGGTCAGTGCCCCGCGCAGCACGGTCAGCAGGAAGGTCGGGGCGATGCTGAAGAAGGCATGCGGGTCGGGCAGGGGCGCACCGATCGGCAGGGCGCGGTAGCTGTCCACCACCAGCGAGATCAGCGCCAGATGGCCGTTGGCGGTGAAGAACAGCAGGCCGAACAGCAGATAGAACCATTGGCCGATGACACCTGAGGTGCCGCCGCGCAGCGGGTCGCTCATCTGCGCAAACGCCAGGCCGGTGCCCTGGGCGACCAGTTCGCCGGCCATCGCGCCAGCCTCGAACACCAGCCGCAGCATGAAACCGATGGCCACGCCAATCGCCAGCTCGCGGGCGATGGTCAGTACGGTGGCGGCATCGAAGCCGGTCCAGTCCGGTACCGGCGGCAGCAGGGGCGCCAACGCGATGGCCAGGGTGCCGGCCAGCATCACGCGCACCCGGCCGGGCACGGCGCGGGTACCGATCATCGGCATTGCCATGGCCACCGCGCCGATGCGCAGCATGGTCCACAGCACGGTGCCGATCATGCCGAAGGCATTCAGGCCGTCGGCAGCCATCTGGGTGGCGGCGTCCATCTGCGTGCGCGTCCGTCTAGCCGATCAGGTGCGGGATGCGCTGGAACAGCAGCGTGGTGAATTCGACCAGATGGCCGATCAGCAGGCTGCCCAGTGCGAACAACACCGCAGTGAGCGCTGCAGCCTTGGCAACGAAGGCGATGGTGGGTTCGTTGAGCTGGGTCGCGGCCTGCACCACGCCCACCACAACGCCGACCACCAGTACAGTCAGCAGCAGCGGGCCGGCTACCCACAGCACGGTGATCAGGCCGCCACGCAGTTCGGTCAGGGCAAGTTCGGGAGACATCATGGTTCCATCGGTAGCGCCGGGGCACGCCCGGCGGTGGTCAATGCGGCGGGCGGCACTGCCCGGCGTCGCGTCTGTCAGGCCGGATTGAAGCTCGCCGCCAGCGTGCCGACGGTCAGCACCCAGCCGTCCACCAGCACGAACAGCAGGATTTTGAACGGTGCCGAGACCAGCATCGGCGACAGCATCATCATGCCCATCGACATCAGCACACTGGCCACGACCAGGTCGATGATCACGAACGGAATGAAGATCAGGAAGCCGATCTCGAAGGCGGTCTTCAGTTCGCTGGTGACGAACGAGGCGACCAGCACTGGGAACGGAATCGCATCGGGGCTGGCGTAGGTGCCGTGGCCGGCGATGCCGGCGAAGGTCATCAGGTCGGTCTCGCGGATCTGCGCCAGCATGAAGGCACGCAGCGGCGTGGTGCTCAGTGTCCAGGCGGTCTGGAAGTCGATCTCGCCATTGAGGTAGGGCGCCATGCCGGTGCTCCAGGCCTTGTCCCAGGTCGGCAGCATGATCATCGAGGTGAGGAACAGGGCCAGGCCCAGCAGCACCTGGTTGGACGGCGTCTGGCCGGTGCCCAGTGCCTGTCGCAGCAGGCCCAGCACGATGATGATTCGGGTGAACGACGTCAGCACCAGCAGCATCGACGGGATCAGGGTGATCGCCGTCATCAGCAGCAGGGTCTGCAGCGGCAGGCTGACCGGCGCACCGCCGATCTTGCCGACGTTGATGTCCGGCAGCGGCGTGGTCGGCGCGCCCGGGGCGGCGAACGCCAACGCAGGCAGCAGGCACAGGGCGATCAGGGTCAGCCACGGCAGCAGGGTGGCAAGACGGGAACGGGTCACACGCATGTCAGGGGTCCTTGCGCAGCCGCTGTTGCAGCAGCTGGGCGAAATTCGGCAGGTTCTTCAGGTCGGGTACGCGTACCGGCGCGGGCGGCGGCAGCGGTTCGGCCAGGGTGTGCAGGGCGTTGATGCCACCGGCGGTCACGCCCAGCAGCAACTGCTGGCCGTTGACCTCGACCACCACCACGCGCTCCTTGGCGCCAACATTCAGGCTCGCCACCAGCTTCATGCCCTCGGCCGGGCGGAAGCCGCTGCCGGGCAGGCGCTTGAGCAGCCAGCCCAGGCCGATGACCAGGGCCAGCACTGCCAACAGGGCCAGCACCGCACCGAACAGGCTCGGTGCGGCCGGCGCATGCTGGCCGATCTGCGGGGCCGTCTTGGCGACGGCCAGCGCGGTGGCGGCGAGCAGGCTCAACGCAGTCTCCGGATCCGCTCGCTGGGGCTGACCACATCGGTCAGGCGCACGCCGAAGCGGTCGTTGATCACCACCACTTCGCCATGGGCGATCAGCGTGCCGTTGACGAACACATCCAACGATTCGCCGGCACCACGCTCCAGCTCCACCACCGAACCCTGGTTGAGCTGCAGCAGGTTGCGGATCGGCAGGCGGGCGCGGCCGACTTCCAGCGACAGCGTCACCGGCACGTCGAGGATCACGTCCAGGTTCAAATCCGGGCCGGTCGCCTCATCGGCCTGCAGGCTGCTGAACTGGGCCGGGGTCGGTTCGAGGGCGTCGATATCGTTCATTGCGGGTCTTCCTGGATGACGGGTACGCGCGGACGGGTGCCCGGCGGATGGGTAGCGGTGATCTTTACGGCGTTCATGCCGTTGGCGACGCCGAACTCACCGGTGAACACCGGGATGTTCTCCACGCACAGCGGCACCTGCGGGCTGAGGTCGATCGGCAGGATGTCGCCGACCTTCAGCCGGGTCAGGTCGCGCAGGGTCATGCGCTTGCTGGCCAGCACGCTGGACAGGGTGACTTCGGCCACGTTGAGCTGCTCGCGCAGGGTGCGGCCCCAGCTCTCGTCGCGGTCGTTGCGGTCGCTCTGGATGCCGGCGTCGAGCAGTTCGCGGATCGGCTCCAGCATCGAGTAGGGCAGGGTCACGTGGATGTCACCGCCACCGCCGTCGAGTTCGACATGCAGGCGGCACACCACCACGTACTCGCGCGGGGTCACGATGTTGGCGAAGTGCGGGTTGATCTCCGAGTTGATGTACTCGAATTCCACGTCCATCACCGGTGCCCACGCTTCACGCAGGTCGGCGAAGGTCTGCTTCAGCAGCAGGTGGATCACCCTCATCTCGGTGGCGGTGAACTCGCGGCCTTCGATGCGCGTCGGGTAGCGCCCGTCACCACCGAAGAAGTTGTCGACGATGGCGAACACCAGGGTCGGTTCGAACACGATCAGGCCGGTACCACGCAGTGGCTTGAAGCGGATCAGGTTCAGGTTGGTCGGCACATACAGCGAGTGCATGTAATCGTTGAACTTGATCAGCTCGATGCCGCGCACGGACAGTTCGGCCGAACGCCGGATCAGGTTGAACAGGCCGATCCGCCACAGGCGCGCGAAGCGCTCGTGGACCATTTCCAGGGTCGGCATGCGACCGCGGATGATGCGGTCCTGGCTGGCGAAATCGTAGGAGCGTGCTTCGCCACTGGGGGCGTCCGGCTCGGTTTCGACCGCGCCACTGTCCACGCCATGCAACAGGGCATCGATCTCATCCTGGGACAGCAGGTCATTCATCGGGGAGCCCTTACTGGGTCACGAAGCTGGTGAACAGCAGATCGTCGGCACCGTTGCTGCCGGTCTCGGCCTTCAGCACCTTCTGCACTTCGGCCAACGAATCGGCCTGCAGTTTCTGCTTGCCGGCGATGTCGGCGATCTGCTGCGGGCTGACCTGCGAGAACAGCATCAACAGGCGTGCGCGGATGGCCGGGGCATGGGTCTTGATCGCTTCCAGCGCGGCCGGATCGCGGGTCATCAGCTGCACTTCCACCTGCAGGTAGCGCGGGCCGTCGATCGAGCCGTTGAGGTTGACCACGAACGCCGGTTCCAGCGCGAAGTACTGGGCCGGGGCCGGGGTGGTGGTCTTCTTCGGCGCCTGCGCGGTCTTGTCTTCGTGCTTGGACTGGGTGAAGAACCACACCCCGCCACCGGCGGCGCCGGCGGCCAGTACGGCGACCAGGGCGGTGATCAGGATCGGACTACGCGGCTTGGCGGTCTTGTCCTTGTCGGCGGTCTTCTTGGTTTTGTCAGCGGCTGCGGCCACGGGGTGAAGCTCCTGAGGGTTGCTTCACCGGGATATGCAAGGGGTGTGCCGGAGTGGCCGGCGAGAGACGCGACGGAATTCCGTCGGGTGTTCATATCGGTAGCGCCGGACCATGCCCGGCGGATTCCCGACATTCCGCCGGGCATGGTCCGGCGCTACCGATGGGTGGTTGCCAACCGTCCCGCTCTTGGTAGGTGCCAAGCTCGGTTGGCACGCCTGTCAGGCGTACGCGTCCAACAACCCGCGCTGGCGGATCAGCTGCGATGCCGACACCGTGCTGTCGCCCAGTGACGGTTCTCCGTCACCACCGCGACCACCGGCGGCCTGGCTGCCCGGATTGCCGTCGCCGCTGTGCTGCTGGCCGACATCGGCATGGGCCAGCTGGAAGCCCTGCTCGCCGAGCAGTTCACGCAGGCGCGGCAGGCTGCTTTCCAGCGCCTGGCGTACATCGACGTGCGGGCTGCTGAAGCTGGCATGCACCTTGTCACCGTTCATCTGCAGGCGCACGTCCACCGGCCCCAGGTCTTCCGGATTGAGACGGATGTGGGCATGGCCGATCTTCTGGTCGGCCAGCCAGCCGATGCGCGCACCAATGGCCTGGTCGAAACCATCGTCGCCCAGCACCGGCTTCGGTGTGGGTTCGCCGTTGAAGACGGCATTGCTGGCCAGTGCGGCCTTCAGGTCCTGCAGGGCAGCGGGCAGCGGGGGCTGCAGGGGCGCCGGCGGCGCGCGGTCGCCGATCTGCAGGCTGTCGCCATCGTCGGCCCGATCCAGCGCCTTGCCACCCAGCACCAGTTCGGGCAGCGGCAGGCCGCTGGCCTCGCCGTCGCCGGCAGCGGATGCCGATGCGTTGGCGGCTGGCGCTGCCGCGCCCTGTGCTGCGTTGGCCGACACTGCGGCGGCCGGAAGTGCCGTTGCGGCCGAGGGCAGCGCACCGCCGTCGGCATCGCTGGCCGTCGGCGGCGGCACAGGTGCCGGATCGACGCCGGTAGGCACGGCCAGCACCAGGCCGGCCAAGCCCAGTGGCGGCCAGGGCGCGTCGTCCGCGCTGGCCGGGGTGTCCTTGTCGTCTGCGGCTGCCGACGTTGCCGGTACAGCGGGTGTCGAAGTCGCGGGGTCAGTGGCGGCGGTTTCGCCGTCGCCCGGCCGCGGCGTCGTCTTGCCCGGATTGCCATCGGATGTTGACGTGGCGTTGGCCGGCTTCGACGGACCGCTGCCGGTGCTGCCGGTGGCCGTCGTGCTGGAATTTCCGGGCGACGCGCTACCACCCTGCAGCATCTGGCCGAAATCCTTGCCGGAATCACTGCTCGAGGTGCGCGTACTGCTGGCATTGCCGCTGCCGCCGGGCGTCGGTGCGCTGGCGTTGCTGCTCAGGGGCGAGGGCATCACGATCGGCCTCCCTGCTCGCCATCATCCTGGTCCTCGGTCTGCGCCAGGCGCGCGCGGCGTGCGCCGATGTCATCCATCTCGCGCTGGTCGCGGCGGTCGGTCACCACCTTTTCCTGCGCCCGGTAGCTGGCGGCCAGCTGTTCCAGCACCGCCTTGTCACGGCTGGCCAGGATCAGGCGTGCGCGCTCGGCTTCCACTTTTTCGCGGTTGCCGTTGACGGTCTGCTGCTGCTGTTCCACCGCGCTGTCCAGCCGGTCCAGGAAGGCGCGCCGGTTCAACAGCTGCGCCGGGCTGGTCGCGGCCATCTGCGCGTCGGCCATCTGCTGCGAGGCATATTCCTCGGCATAGCGACGCAGTTCGTCCAGGCGCGACAGATGGGTGTCGAGTACGGTCTGGCGTTCGGCCAGATCGCGGGCGACTGCATCTTCGTGTTCCTGGGCCCGCTTCAGCAGCGGATCGATGCGCTTGGACTGGATCATGTCAGCCTCTCATTCTCTTGTTCCACCAGGCGCTGCAACGCCGCCTGGCTGTGCGGTAGATCTGCGGCCTTGGCAACATCCTGGCCGAGGAATTCCATGATTTCCGGCCAACGCTCAAGGGCTTCATCGGTCGCGGCGTCATTGCCGCGCTGATAGGCGCCGATGGCAATCAGGTCGCGGTTGGCCGAATAGGCCGAGACCAGCCGCTTCAGCTTGCGGATGCGCAGGCGCCACGGTTCGTCGGCGATTTCCGTGACCACGCGGCTGACCGACGATTCCACGTCGATCGCCGGGTACAGGCCGCTGTCGGCCACGCGGCGCGAGAGCAGGATGTGGCCGTCGAGAATCGCACGCGCGGCATCGGCGATCGGATCCTGCGGATCGTCGCCCTCGGTCAGCACGGTGTAGAAGGCGGTGATCGAACCGCGGCCCTTGGCGCCATTGCCTGCACGTTCGACCAGTGCCGGCAGCTTGGCGAACACCGATGGCGGATAGCCGCGGGTGGTGGGCGGCTCGCCCACCGACAGGCCGATCTCGCGCTGCGCCTGCGCGAAGCGGGTCAGCGAATCCATCAGCAGCAGGACGTTCAGGCCCTGGTCGCGGAACCACTCGGCGATGGCGGTGGCGCGGTAGGCACCATGCAGTCGGGCCAGCGGCGGGCGGTCGGCCGGGCTGGCGACCACCACCGCGCGGCGCAGGCCTTCCTCGCCGAGGGTGCTTTCAACGAAATCGCGCACTTCGCGGCCACGCTCACCAATCAGGCCGACCACGATCACGTCGGCGGCGGTGTAGCGGGTCATCATGCCCAGCAGCGTCGACTTGCCGACGCCGGAGCCGGCGAACAGGCCGACACGCTGGCCGCGACCAATCGGAAGCAGCGCATTGATCGCGCGCACGCCCACGTCCAGGGGCTGGGTGATCGGTTCGCGTGCGAGCGGATTGATCGATACGCCGGCCATGCCGACGTGGCCTTCCGCGCGGATCGGGCCCTTGCCATCCAGTGGCACGCCATCGCTGTCGATGACCCGGCCAAGCAGGCCTTCGCCCACTTCCACACCGCCACGACGGGCCGATGGCACCACCCGCGCATTCGGCAGCAGGCCATGCAGTTCGGCGCTGGGCATCAGGTAGGTGCGTTCGCCGGCGAAGCCAACCACTTCGGCATCGACCCAGCCGCCGTCGACCACTTCCACCTTGCAGCTGGCGCCGAGCGGCGCTTCGCAGCCGACCGCCTCAAGTGTCAGGCCGACCGCCCGGCGCAGCACGCCTTCGCGGATCAGCCCGCGGCCGTGCGCGGTGTCGACCTTCAGGCCGTCGAGGCGGTTGGCCAGGCGCAGATTGCGGGGAATGGTCCAGTCGGCCGGCGGAGACGACGGCGATGCGGTGTCGGTGTTCATGCGATGGTTCCGGTCTGTCGGATCACAGCATCCAGTGCGCCGCGCAGGCGCGCTTCCAGCGTGCCGTCGATGCGCACCGCTTCGGCATGTACGCGCAGATCGCCACGGCTCAGGCTGGTGTCAGGCACCAGGCGCTGCTGCGGCGACAGGGCCAACAACGGGGCGAGGGCAGTGATGTCATCCGGATGCAGACGCACTTCCACTTCGCGGTTGCTGCCGCCGACGGCGTCAATCGCCTCGCCGACCAGTTGCCCCAGCAGCGCCGGATCAGCCTCGTAGGCACGGCCTACCAGCGCACCGGCGATGCGTACCGCCAGTTCGCCGAGCGCACCGACCACTTCATTTTCCAGACGCGCCAGTGGCCGCCCGAAGTTGTCGAGGATGCCCTCGATCTGTGCGACCAGTCGACGCACCTCGGCCTGGCCCTGGCTGAAGCCATCGGCATGGCCGTGGTCGAAACCTTCCTTCTCGGCGCTGTCCTGGATCGCCTGGATTTCTTCCAGGGTAGGCAACTGCAGCGGCGGCTCCGGCTCATGCTCCGGGTCCGGCTCGGTGAGTTCGAAGGCATCGTCGTGGTCCAGCACCGGTTCGGGCTGGGCCAGCAGGTCCGGGGCAAGCCAGCGCACGACGTTGCTCACAGCATCGCCTCCGCGCTGCCACCGATGGTGACGGTGCCCTCATCGGCCATGCGCTTGACGATGGCCAGGATCTCGCGCTGTGCCACTTCGACGTCGGACAGGCGCACCGGTCCCCGCGCTTCCATGTCTTCCAGCAGAATCTCGGCCGCGCGCTGGGACATGTTGCGGGTGATCTTGTCGCGTACCTTGATGTCGGCGCCGCGCAGGGCCAGGCCCAGTCGTTCGCCGCTGACTTCGCGCAGCACCAGCTGCATCTCGCGGTCGTCCAGGTCCACCAGGTCGTCGAACACGAACATCAGGTCCTGGATGCGGCCACTCAGCGGCGCATCGATGCGTGCGATCTCGCCCAGGATGGCCTGGTCCTGGCCGCTGTCCATGAAGTTGAGGATGTTGGCCGCGCACTGCACGCCGCCGATGTTGGACGACTTCAGGTTCTGGTTGCCGGCGAACTGGCGTTCCATGATCTCGTTGAGTTCGTTCAGCGCATTGGGCGGAATGCCGTCGAGGGTGGCGATGCGCAGCAACACGTCCACACGGGTGCGGTCGGGCAGCAGCTTCAGCGCGTCGGCAGCCTGGTCGGTTTCCAGGTGCGCCATCACGATGGCGATGATCTGCGGATGCTCGTTGCGCACCAGGTCGGCCACCGCACGCGGGTCCATCCACTTCAGCGCGTCCAGGCCGGTGGTGTTGCGGCCCAGCAGGATGCGGTCGATCAGGTTGCCGGCCTTTTCGCTGCCCAGCGCCTGCACCAGCATGTTGCGGATGTAGTCGTCCGAGCCCACGCCCAGCGAGGTCTTGGAGCCCAGCTCACTGCTGAACTGGTCCATCACCCGTTCCACCTGTTCGCGGGTGATGTCGGACATGGTGGCCATGGCGATGCCGATCTTCTGCACCTCCTTCGGTTCCATGTGGCGCAGCACTTCGGCCGCGTCCAGTTCGCCCAGCGACAGCAGCAGGACGGCGGCGCGCTGCACGCCGGTCAGGGGGGCGACCTCAGTCATTGGCCACCCAGCCCTTGACCACCTGGGCCACGCGCTTGGAGTCGGTCTTCACGGCTTCACGCGCCATCCGCAGTCGTTCCTCATAAGAATCCACCGGCAGGGCCAGTGCTTCCGGCCCGCCCAGGCTTGCCCGGTCGGCGCCAAGCGCCGGCAGCGGGGTGCCATCGTCATCGACCAGCTGCACGTCCGCGGTGTGCGGTTCCAGCGCCAGTTCTTCTTTCTTGCGGTTCTGCCCGGTGATGCCGCGCAGTGCCGGGCGCAGCACGCCGAACAGCAGCGCCATCACCACCAGTGCACCCAGCAGCATGCGGCCGGCATCGTGCACCCAGGGCAGTTCCCACCAGTTCGGGCCTTCCACCGGCGTGGTGTCACGCACGAACGGGGCATTCATCACCGACACGGTATCGCCGCGTTCGGCACTGAAGCCGACGGCCTGCTTGACCAGCGCTTCGACCCGGGTCAGTTCTGCTGCCGACAGCGGCTGCGGCGCAACCTTGCCGTTGGCACCGGTGCGCGGCACGTTGTCCACCAGCACCGCCACCGACACGCGCTTGATGCGGCCGGCCGGCTGACGGGTGTGCTGCAGGGTCCGGTCCAGCTCGTAGTTGCGCGTCGCGTTCTTGCTGCTTTCGGTCGGTGCCTGCGCGGTGGCCGGTGCAGCGGCCTGGCCCGGCGGGCTGTTGCTGGTGGCACCCGGTACGCCCTGCGGCCCCGGCGTGCTGCTGCTGTTCTCGCTCATCTGCTCGCTGCGCAGCTTCTGCGGCTCGCCGTTGTAGAGCTCGCGCGCTTCTTCTGTCACCGAGAAGTCCATGTCGACGCTGACTTCCGGGTTGACCCGGCCGGGGCCGGTCATCGGTTCCAGCAGTTCGCGGATGCGCTGGTTGAAAGAGGTTTCCTGGCGGCGCACCTGTTCGAACTGAGCGGCGTTGACGGCCGCTTCGCTGTTCGGGTCGCTGACGCTGAGCATGCGGCCGCTTTGGTCGACCACAGTGACGCGTTCCGGCGCCAGATCGGGAATGGCTGCAGCGACCATGTGCACGATCGCATCGACCTGGCTGCGCTCCAGCTGCTGGCCGCCGCGCAGTTCCAGGGTGACCGAGGCACTGGCCACATCACGCTGGCGGGTGAACGCGCTGGGCTTGGGAATGGCCAGATGCACGCGCGAATCGCGCACCGGGCGCAGCGTGTTGATGGTGCGCGACAGCTCGGTTTCCAGCGCGTGCTGGTAGCGCGCGCTTTCCACGAACTGGCTGACACCGAAACCCGGGTCGCGCTCCATCAGCTCGAAGCCGAGCTTGCCGCTGTCGGTCAGGCCCGAGCCCGCCAGTTTCAGGCGGGCATCGTGCAGGTTCTTTTCCGGCACGGTGATGCCACCGGTGGCCGGGTCCAGCTGGAACGGAATCTGTGCGGCACGCAGCAGGTCGGTCGCTTCAGCGGTGGCCTTCTGGTCCAGGCCGGTGTACAGCGGTACCATGCCCGGCTTCTGCGACCAGAAGAACACGAACAGGCCTGCCGCCACGGCCACGGCGATCATCGCCATCAGTCCGAGCCGACGGGTGATCTGCAGGCTTTGCAGCCGGTCGAACCACTGGCCCGCCTTTTCGGCGTTCAGGGATTCCTTGGAGAGCGACAGGGCCATGCGTTTCTATCCTTACAGCGGCATGTTCATCACGTCCTGGTAAGCCTGGACGAGACGGTTACGGACTTCCACGGTGGCGCGGAAGGCGATCTGGGACTGCTGCGAGGCGACCATCACCTTGGCCAGGTCGGCGCCGGGTTCACCCAGTTCGAAGGCCTTGGCCAGTGCGCCGGATTTCTGTTGCGCGTCGTTGACGCCGGCGATGGCACCGCGCAGGGTTTCGGTGAAGCTGGCAGGCTGGACCTGCGGCGCATCCAGCACCGTGCCCGGCAGGGCATTGCTACGCGGCGCTTCGGCCAGCGGGTTGAGCGCGGGCTGTCCCACCTGGGTCTGGTAGGAGCGGATCTGGGAAAGGATCGAAGTGACGGAGTGGGACATCTGCAACGGTTCCAGAAACAGGGATGGGGGTGTCTGCTGGAGCTAGTGCAAGTGCCGTGCCGAAATCGCTGATCGGTTCAGTGACGTGAGGGTTGGGGGGTGTTCGGCAGGGCTGCGCCCTGCACCTGCCGAATCAACGTCAAAGTCAACGGCAACGTCAAAAACCTGCATTCCGTGGGATGGCGGGGTGGGTCCGGTTGCGGGGGACGCTGCAAGTACGTCCATGTAAGCTCGGTCGCCGCATCCATGCGGCTCACGCCCCCGCAAC
>NZ_QAIJ01000309.1:24226-33215 GCF_003060985.1 Stenotrophomonas sp. HMWF023 | reverse complement strand
CGCGCGTGCTGATCCAGGGGCGCCGTCCTGGCGCTTGACCGATGACTTCCGTGATTTCCCTTCTTTCGATGAGAACCGTGATGAACGACCACGACCGCGCTCGAACCGCATCCCGCCGCCCGCGGCCGGCCCGACGGGCGCTGCTGTGCTGCGCCGTACTGCTAAGCCTGGCCGTGCCGGCCAGTGCGATGGCTGCCGAAACCACCATGGTCAAGCTGATCAAGGGGCTGATTGCCAGTGGCGCGCTCAAGCCCGAAGACGGCCAGGCCCTGCTGGTTCAGGCCGAAGCAGAAGCGGCGGCTGCGCAGCGCGGCACCGCGGGCAGCGCAGCCAGCAGCGGCGGTGTGGCGCTGGAAGCCGGCGACGTGCGTGTGCCCTACGTGCCGCAGAGCGTGCGTGATGGCATCCGCGATGAAGTACGCCAGGATGTGATGGCGCAGGCCAAAGCCGAGGGCTGGGCCGCGCCGAACGAAGTGGCCGAGTGGACCAAGCGCATCAAGGTGACCGGTGACATGCGTGTGCGCAGCGAGTCGCGCTTCTACTCCGAGCGCAACAGCGACATCGAGACCAACTGGGCCTCGGTGAATGCGGGCAGCGGTTTCGATACCAACAACAACACCAACCTGCAGCTGCCGCCGCTGCTCAACACCCGCCAGGACCGCCGCAACCTGTGGCGCATCCGGGCACGGCTGGGCATCGAAGCGATGATCGGCGAGCACACCACCGCAGGCGTGCGTCTGGCCAGTGGCAGCAGCAACGGGCCGGTGTCCACCACCGAACAACTTGGCGGCGGCCTTGGCAAGAAGGACGTGTGGCTGGACCAGGCATGGCTGGCCTACAGTCCGGCCGACTGGGTGACGGTGCGCGGCGGACGCTTCGGCAATCCGTTCTGGACCAGCGACACGCTGTTCTCCAACGACCTGAACTTCGATGGCCTGGCGGCCAATCTCAGGTACGACATCGCTGATGACGTCGGCCTGTTCGGCAACCTGGCGGTGGTGCCGTTGGAGTACACCTCCGACAGCGCTCCCAGCCAGAGCCGGGTGAAGACGCCCAACGAGAACAAGTGGCTGTCCGGTGCACAGGTGGGGGTGAACTGGCGCTTCAACGATGACAACAGCCTGCGTGCAGCGCTGGGCTACTACGATTTCAAGAACATCAGTGGGCGCCTGTCGTCGCCGTGCGCGCTGTATGCAGGCGCCGTCGGTTGCGATACCGACTGGTCGCGGCCGGCGTTCATGCAGAAGGGCAACACCCTGATGCTGATCCGCGATATCGCCCGCAATCCGCTGGATCCGGCCAACACGCCCACGCCGCAGTACGTGGGCCTGGCCTCGGCATTCCGCCTGGCGACCTTCAACCTGCGCTGGGATACACAGCTTGCGCAGGATATCGGCATGCGCCTGGACGCGGACTACATCCGCAACCTGGCCTATGACAAGCAGGCCATGTTCGCCCGGGCCAACAACGGCATCGTCAACAACTACGGCGCCGGTGGCAGTGCCAGCATCGATACCTTCCGCAGCGGCGACACCGCCTGGATGCTGCAGGCGACCTTCGGCGCCACCGAGCTGAAGGAGAAGGGCCAGTGGCAGGCCCTGCTGGGCTACAAGCGGATCGAGGCCGATGCACTGCCCGACGCTTACAACGATCCGAACTTCCACCTCGGTGGTACCAATGCGCGCGGCTACTACGTCGGCGGCGCCTATGCGCTGGATGCGCGCAGCTGGATCAGCGGCAAGTGGATGGCGGCCAAGGAAGTGTCGGGTCCGCCGTTGTCGATCGACGTGTTCCAGCTGGAGTTCAATACCGGTTTCTGATCGGACAGCGTGATCGCAGTCACGGACATGTGTGGCGGGGGCGCGGCGACGCGCCCGTCTAAGGAAGGAAGACCACGCGTTGCACAAAGGAGGAGTGGATGAGCCGTCGCAAGCTGTTCGAGAGTTCCGAGCCCGCCGCACAGACACTGGGCATCGGGCCGGCCTATGTCTCGGTGGAGGGGTTGCGCCAGCACCTGGCCGAATTCCTGCTGTATGCAGGGCGCCCGGTGGTCATCATGCGCGGGCGCAGCGAGGTCGGCTATTTCCTGCCGGCACGCTGCTGGCGCCAGCGCGAGGATGATCCGCTGGCTGCCGCCGCCGCCGATCAGCTGCTCGATGCCGCCGGCTTCCAGGCCGAGGACATCCAGCAGGTCGAACAGGAGTTCAACGCCATGCGCCAGCGCACCGTGCTGCACTCCCGGCGTTGAAACCAGGGCCGCCGGGCATGGCCCGGCGCTACCTGATGGCGCCAGGCTGCTCCGGTAGCGCCGGGCCATGCCCGGCGATCAGGCTGCCGCCCCGCGCTCGCTGGTGATCCGTGCACCCTCGCGCATCACCAGCGTCACCGGGGTTTTTTCCACCACCTCCAGCAGGCGCTGCCACTGCGCATCACTCAGCTCGGCGGTGGCATGCAGCACGCGGTGCACATGGAAGCGCCCGTCCGCATCGCGTTCGGAACGCAGCTCGGCGTGGAACTCGCCCAGCTCCCAGCCCTTGCGCTGGGCATACATGCGCAGGGTGATGGCGGTACACGCGGCCAGCGAGGCCAGGTACAGATCGAACGGCGCAAAACCCTTGCCCTGGCCGCCCAGCGAGGCCGGCTCATCGGCGGCGACATCGAAATGGCCGTTGCTGATGTCGTGCAGGTAGTTGTCGGCGGTTGAAACAATGCGTGCGTAGGCCATGGGAATCCCCGGTTGTAGCGCCGAACCATGCTCGGCCGCAGGAAAAGGCGGCGCCGGCCGGAGCCGGAGCCGCCACGGAATCACTCCGTACGATCGTACGAGAACTGGATGCCGGCCGTGCCACCGGTTTCGATGAAAAGATTCATGAAGGCCGGCACCGTCTCCGCCCGCACCCAGTCGCGCTGCAGTTCGCAGAACAGCTGCGTCACGCTGATCAACTGGCCACCGGCCTGTTCGATGCGGCGCAGCGCGGCATCATGCGCGGCCAGCGAGGTGCCGCCCACCGCATCGACGACCACGTAGACTTCATAGCCTTCCTTCAGCGCGTCCAGTGCGGGGAAGGTGAGGCAGGCTTCGGTCCACAGTGCGGTCATGATCAGTTTCCTGCGGCCGGTCGCTGCCACCGCCTTGCGGAACTCGACGTCTTCCCAGGAATTGATGGTGGTGCGGTCGTAGGTCGGGTAGTCGCCCAGCACCTTGCGCAGCTGCGGGATCGGCGGCTTGTTCAGGCCGGTCTGCACGTTCACGGTTGAATGCACGATCGGCAGGCCGTAGGCGACCGCCGCCTTGGCGGTGCCGACAATGTTGTTGACCAGCAGCTGGCGGTCCATCGAGGCGATGGAGTTCACCTGTACCGGCTGGTAGTCGATGATGATGAAGGCGGAATTCTGCGGCGTCAGCAGGTGGTCGCTGACGGGGTCACGGATCGGTTCACTGGCCATGAGGGTGTCCTGGTCGGGGTTGGCTTGCGGTGGAGCCGGCGGCGTGCCGGCAGGCGGAAATAGCCGTGGATGCAGTGGGCTCAGCTGCGCTGCGAATCCAGCTGCTCGTGGTTCTTCTGCACGTCCTGCGCCTTCTGGTAGCTCTCGATCAGCAGCTGGTAGTTGGGGAAGATCTGCGTGTAGATCGCCGCCCACTGCTGGGCGTCCTCGCGGTTCCAGGTGCGCTGGATTTCCGAGGCGACCGCAGCGGTATCCATCGGCACCACGCCGGCCTGCACCACGCGCGCCAGGGTGATTTCCTCGGCCATCTTCGAATAGGTGCCGGAAGCATCGACCACCGCGAACACCTGGTAGCCGTCGGCGACGGCGGCAATCGAGGGGAAGGCCATGCATACGCTGGTGATGGTGCCGGCGATGATCAGCTGCTTGCGGCCGGTGGCCTTCACCGCGGCGACAAACTCGGGGTTGTCCCACGCATTGATCTCGCCGCGGCGTGCCACGTACTGCGCATGGGGTGCGGCGTCGTGGATCTCCGGAATCAGCGGGCCGTTCGGTCCCTGCGGTACCGACGCGGTGGTGATCACCGGCATCTTCGCCAGCGTGGCCATCTTCGCCAGGGCGGTGGCGTGCGCGCGCACGGAGGTGAACGGCATGTCACCGATGGTCTGGAACAGGCCACTCTGGTGGTCGATCAGCAGCATCGCGGCGTTGTCCGGGTCGATCACCGGGCGGGCGCCGTTGAAGTTGGCGGGGGTACTCATGGTCAGTCTCCTGGGGAGGGGGCGAAGGCCCGGAAGGCGGCGGGCGGTTGCCCGCCGCAATGCAGTGGATCAGTGCGCGATCTGGCCGAAGCGGCCGCCGTTGAAGTCGTTGACGGCCTGGCTGATCTCGGCCTGGGTGTTCATCACGAACGGCCCATAGCCCACCACCGGCTCGTCGATCGGTTCGCCGCTGAGCAGCAGCACCGTGGCGTCGCTGTCGGCATCGATGAACACGTCTTCGCCGCTGCGGTCGAAGGTCACCAGCTGTGCTTCGCCGACCGCTTGGCCGCCGTTGATCCGCACCGTGCCCTTCAGCACCACCAGCGCCAGGGTGCGGCCATCGGCAACCGGCAGCTCGGCGTGCTGGCCCTGCAGCAGGCGGATGTCCCACACGTCCATGGGGGTATGGGTACGTGCCGGTCCAGCATGGCCATCGAATGCCCCGGCGATGACGCGTACGCGGCCGGCACCGTCGGCCAAGGCCACCGAAGGAATCTGCGCATCTAGCAGGGTCTGGTAACCCGGCACACCCATCTTGTCCTTGGCCGGCAGGTTCACCCACAGCTGCACCATGTCCAGCGTGCCGCCGCGCTTGCTGAATTCCGGCGTGTGGAATTCCTCATGGAGGATGCCGGAGGCAGCGGTCATCCACTGCACGTCACCCGGGCCGATGGTGCCGCCGGCGCCGGTCGAGTCGCGATGGGCGACTTCGCCTTCGTAGACGATGGTGACGGTCTCGAAGCCGCGGTGCGGATGCTGGCCGACCCCGCGCGGGGTTTCGCTGGGCGGGAAGCTGTACGGTCCGGCGTAGTCCAGCAGCAGGAACGGGCTCAGGTGCTGGCCATGGGTGTTGTAGGAGAACATCGAACGGGCGGGGAAGCCGTCGCCCACCCAGTGCGGGCGGGGGGCGCTGTAGGTACCGGTGACACGCTTCATGGCGATCTCCTGACCGGGGCAACCGGTCGCTGTTTTTCGTTGCGGAGACGATATCGCCGTGACAATGGGCCCGGTAGTCGGCAGAATTTGCCGTCATAGTCCTATTCTGTGAACGATGAAGGCCCGGCAAGGGCCGCAGGAGATCGTCCCGTGTTCATCGCCGACATCCGCCGCTGCGACCTCAACGACCTGTTCTATTTCGCCATGGTGGTCGAGCACGGCGGCTTCTCGCAGGCAGGGCGCGCACTGGCCATGCCCAAGTCCAAGCTCAGCCGCCGCATCGCCCTGCTGGAGGAACGGCTGGGTGTCCGCCTGATCCAACGTTCCACCCGCCGCTTTTCGGTCACCGAGATCGGCCAGGACTACTACCGGCACTGCAAGGCGATGCTGGTGGAGGCCGAAGCAGCCGAGGAGGCCATCGCGCTGTCACGCGCCGAGCCGCGAGGCGTCCTGCGGCTGGCCTGTCCGATCGCACTGCTGCACGCGCGCATTGGCGGCATGCTGGCTGACTTCCTGGCCCTGCATCCGCAGGTGACCCTGCAGCTGGATGCCACCAACCGGCGCGTGGACGTGGTGGGCGAGGGCGTGGACGTGGCCATCCGCGTGCGCCCGCCACCGCTGGAGGACAGCGACCTGGTGGTGCGCGTGCTGGCCCGTCGCATCTGGTGTACCGCCGCCAGCCCGGCCCTGCTCAAGCAGATGGGTACGCCGAAAGTGCCTGCCGATCTGGCGATGATGCCGACCGTGGACCTGGCATCGCCGGCGCAGGTGCACGCCTGGGAATACGCCGGGCCAGAGGAGGTGACGGCCAGCGTGCACCACCGCCCGCGGCTGGTCAGCGATGACATGATCGCCCTGCGCAGTGCGGCGGTGGCCGGTGTTGGCGTGCTGATGCTGCCGCGGATGATGATCACCGACGAACTGGCCAGCGGCGCGCTGGTGCCGATCCTGCCGCAGTGGCAGCCTAGGCACGGCATCGTGCATGCCGTGTTCCCCTCGCGGCGCGGCCTGCTGCCGGCAGTGCGCGCGTTGATCGACTACCTGGCCGAGCGCTTCGATGCGCTGCAGGAACCGTAGATGCATGCCATGCGTGGATGGCGGGCGTGACCTTCCATGGGCCGGCCTTGCTCGGTTGGAGCAGTTCTTCATCCACGCATGGCGTGAATCTACTGGCCTACGGCGCGGCACCCTCCGGCACGTACACCATGCGGCCATCGGGCAACCGGTAGGTCACCCCTGCCTTGACTCCACCACCTTCGCCGATCTCGCCGGTGGATTCGTAACGGGTCAGCTCCTCGCCCTGCTTGACTGTGATGCGCATGTCGGCCTGGCCGGGATTCTCGATCACGGTCACGTTCTGGCTGGCGAACGGATTGAGCGGGTTGCGCACGATCACGATCATCAGGATGCCGGCCACGACCAGGAACAGGTCGATCAGGTTGACCACCGACAGGATCGGATCATCGGCGTCGTCGTCATCGAGAAAGCGCATCAGCGCACCTCCTGCAGGCGTTCGAACTGGCGCAGTTCCTGCAGCAGCCAGCGCCGGCGCACGGTCAGCACCAGGAACGTCAGGCTGGCCGCGACCAGGGCCAGGATGACAGACGAGAAGGCGACCACCATGTTCTCGCCCACGCCCTGTGCATCGCTGCGGGTCAGCGCCAGCAGCGCCGGGCCCATCGGGATCATGGTTGCGACCAGGCCCAGCATCGGCGCGGTCCGCGACACGATGCGCAGACCCTCCAGCCGTTTCAGGATGCGCAGCTCAAGATCTTCACTGCTGCCGCCGTGGCGGGCCTGCCAGGCCAGCAGTTCGGGGCGGTAATGGCCGCGCCGCCGCTGCAGCGCTTCCCACAGGAACGCACCGAAGCTGAGGAAGGCATAGGCCAGCGCCAGCAGGATCAGCAGCAGTACCGGTGCCAGAAACAGATGGGACAGATCGTAGAGGGTGGATTCAAGGGCATTCATGCGTTGGCCGTGTTGGAAGGGGAGTGGGAGGGCGCCCGTCGCGCATTGCGCCAGGCCTGCAGGGCCGCGCCTGCGCCTAGCAGGCCGAGCAGCGCGACCAGGGCAAGCCACAGCGATGGCGCGTGTGGCGACGGCGGCGGCACCTGCTGCATCACCCGTCCACGCACACTGGCCGCTGGCGTCGGCGCAGCATCTGCAGGCAGGGTCTCGATGGTGGCCGCCGCCGCACTGGCCGCTGACGCAGGTGCCGGGCCACGTGCGAGTCCGTAGCCACTGGAGCTTGCTGGCAACGCGGCCGCGGCAGATGTCTGCAGCTGATTCAACCGCGCCTGAAGCTCGCTGCGGGTGCGATCGTCGGCCTGCCAGTAGCCCCGCGCGATGGCTTCCTGCAGGCGCTCGATCATCTGCACCTGCGCATCGGCATTGTGGCTCTCGAACCAGCGCGCCATTCCCAGCTGGCGACTGTCGCGAACGAAGGTGTCATGCACCGCCTGCCACTGCTCGGCGCGCACCGTATCCGGCGCCGTTACCTGCCAGCCGAAGAGGTTGTCGACGTTCTTCAGCACTTCCAGCGTGCCGGCATAGCCTTCGCCCTGCATGGCGCTGATCCACTGTGGGTTGAGCGTCTGTGCACGCAGCTCATCGGCAAGGAAGCGCGCGGCACTGCGCGTGCGCGGCGTCGGTTCGCGCAGGTCCGAGATGTAGAGCGATGGACTGGCACCGTCGAGGTGGCGCACGGCCAGGGCCAGGCCACCGAGGTATTCGAACGGATGGTCGGTACTGAGCAGGCCATGGGTATTGGACGACCGTGACAGCACCGCTGCCTGCACCCCGCGCAGCTGTTCGGCGAACAGGTTGCTGCCGGGCAGGGTGGTGGCCTGGCCATCACTGCCATAGCCATGCTGCAGGCGATCGAGGAAGCCGGCGGCCAGTGCTGCATCGTCCTTTCCAGCAACGGTGCTGCGCTCCAATACGGCATGATTCAGGCCACTGCCATAGGTGCCGGGCGCGTTGCTGAAGATGCGCAGGCGCGACAGGGCGGCGGCTCGTTCAGCGGGCACACCGCGCTGCTGCAGGCGTTGTTGCATGTCCTGTGCGTGTCGCGCGATGGGGTTGCTGGCGGTGGCCGGCATCGCCGCAAGCTGTTCGATCGCCGCAGCCAGCATGCGCAGGAAGGGATCGAACTGGTCGCGGTAGACGCTGGTGGCCTGTACCACAACATCGATGCGTGGCCGTTTCAGGTCGGTGTCCGCCACGATGTCCAGCGCCACCACCTTGCCGCCGCTGTCCCAGCGCGGGCGCAGGCCGAGGGCATGCAGCACCTGCGCTTCCAGCACGCCAAGATGGCGGATGGCCTCGCTGGACCACAGGCTGATGGCGAGCTTCTGCGGCAGCTGTCCGCCATGTTCATCGGCATAGGCCTGCAGTAGTTGCTGCAGCGCTGTCTCGCCGGTGTCGAAGGCAGCGCGGGTGGGAATACGGTCCGGTTCGAAGGCGAACAGGTTGCGGCCACTGCGCAGCTCCGGTGTGCGGATCGGGTCGCCGCCGGCACCGGGCAGCACGAAGCCACCGGCCAGGCCGTGCAGCAATGCCTCTGTTTCCTGCGGATCGGCCAACGACGCGTCCAGCTGCGCGGCGCGCTGCAGTTCGCGGCGCAGCTCCGTGTCGGCAACGCTGCCGATCGGTACGCCGTCGCGCAGGTGGCGCGCCAGCGTGCGATAGGCGAGGCCCTGCTGGATCTGCCGGTAGTCCACGGCGCTGGCCTCCGCTGCGTCCTCGCCCAGTGCCTGCAGATAGGCCGGGCCCAGCTGCTGCATCACCGTCAGCAGCCGGTGATCGGCCGACGCCGGTTGGCCAAAGGTGTGCAGGCCCAAGGG
>NZ_QAIJ01000309.1:20158-24216 GCF_003060985.1 Stenotrophomonas sp. HMWF023 | reverse complement strand
GCTCATGCAGGTGGTCGTGCAGCAGCGGCAGGAAGCTGGTGAAGCGGGCCTGCATGTCCAGTGCGCTCCAGCCAAGGTCGGCAGCGATGCCGCTGTCGGTGGCCAGCGTGCGCAGGCGCGCGGCGGTGGCGTCGCGTACCGGGCCTTCATCCAGTTGCTGCAGTTCGTGCACCACGGCGTGCAGGTCGCGCAGTTCGTCGTACAGGCCGGATGGGGCGAAGGCCGGTGTCTGGTGGCTGACCACCACCGCGCGGCCACGGCGCTTGGCCTGGATGGCCTCGCCCACGTTGTCCTGGATGTACGGGTAGAACACCGGCAGGTCACCCACCGCCAGCCAGGGATAGTCGCCGGCCCAAAGGCCACGGTCCTTGCCTGGCGTCCACTCCTGCGTTCCGTGGGTACCGAAGTGGATCAGCGCATCGGCCTTCCACTGCGTGCGCAGGTAAAGGTAGGCCGCCAGGTAGTAGTGGCTGGGCACCGAGGCCATATCGTGGGTAGCCTGGCCGACCTCGCCTGCACGTGGTGGTTGCGGCATCAGCAGCAGATTGCCCATGCGCAGTCGTGGCAGCACGAACACCGCCTTCCCCTGTATGCGGCGCACTGCTGGATGATCGGCCGGGTCGCCCCATTGGCGGCGCAGCTCGTCGCGGCGGTTGGCGGGCAGGGTATCCAGCCAACGTGTGTAGTCAGCCACCGGCAGGGTGTCGGCCAGGCCCTGTGCCAACAGCGCGTCCAGGCGCTCGGGATGGTAGTAGCCGCTGAGCAGCGCCTGCAGCCGGTCAATCAGGGTTTTTTCGTCGGCCGCGTCCACCGTATAGCCCGACTGTGCAAGGCGTGGCAGCAGCGTTTCGATGCTGCGCGGTACGTTCAGGTGTGAAGCCGACAGGTTCTTCTCGCCATCGGGCGCGTTCCAGAACAGCAGCGCCAGCCGTTTGTCGGCGGCCGCGGTATGCCGCAGCGCGGCCAACCGCTGCAGTTTTGCGGCCAGCGCATCCACCTGCTCGGCAATCGGCAACAGTTCCCCCCGCGTGTTGGCCGAGACCACCATCGGGTCGCTCGCTCCCCATGCCTCCGGCACCGCCACGAACGTGGCCAGCATCGACATCGGTACGCCGCTGGCAGCATCGCGCCAGGCATCGGCATCGCCCTGGCGGTAGTTCAGGGCCTGCAGCACAGGTACATCCAGCGCCGCAAACTCAGCGGCGCGTGCAGTGCCGTTCTGCAGATGGGTCAGGTTGACCACTGCATCCACCGCGATCCCGCGCAGCGCCTGCTGCAGGGCATCGCCGGCGGCCGCATCGAACCACAGCCCGAACAGTGCCACCTTGCGTGCACGGCCGGCCTCGATCAACGCGTCCAGTACTTCGGTCTGCATGGTGCCGACCATGCTGCTCGAGATCAGTACCGCCACCTTCGGCCACGCGGCTTGACCCTCCTGCCGCCATTGCGCCTGCAGCGCTGCCGCGTCATCCAGCCACTGTCCGCCCCGGGTGCTGTAGCCGGCGGTCGGCATCACCTGTGGCGGTGGCACCGCGATTGCCTCCGCAGCGTCGTGCCAGCCGCGCAGGAACTGCGTCAGATGTTGGATGTTGGCTTCGCCACCGTTGCCGTAATAGCCGGCAATCTGACGGGCGACGTCGGCGGGCAGGCCATGGGACACCGGCGCACTACCGCCCACGCGCAACCAGGGCACCGGGGCGTCGCGCAGTGCTGCGTCCACCGCTGAGGTGACCTGCTCGACGTCATTGGGGCGCGGCGTGTCCAGCAGCACCAGATCGATGCCACGTGGCCAGTCGGCTGGCAGCGATGTTGCGGCGTCGACCACGCGGTGCTGGTAGCGAACTCCGTTCGGGCTACCGAGTGCATCAAGCCGGGCGATCCTGCCCGGCAGTACAAAGCTGCTGCTGACCACCTCCACCCGCAGTGCAGGCGCTGCTGCCGCAGCGTGCACCATCGGTGCGGCCATGCACAGCAGCAGTGCCAGCCACCCTCGCCATCCACGCATGCTCAGAAGCCCAGCTCGATGCCAGCGTGAACGTAGCGACCGGTTTCCGGATACGGATACAGCGCGCCGGTCTCATCCAGCCGCTTGTTGGCCAGGTTGTCCACGCCCGCCAGCACGCTCACCGTGCCGGTGACGCGCCAGCGCGCATCCAGCGACCACAGCCAATAGCCGGGCAGGGTGATCTGCGCAGTTCCGGCGGCCTGCTGCTGTGGGCCGATGTATTCGCCACGCACGGCCGCCTGCAACGGGCCGCGCTGCCAGTTCAGGGCGGCGGCACCGCTGCGGCGGGGCCGCTCCAGCAGCCACCGGTCAGTCTGGCGGTCGCGCGGGTCCAGCCAGCTCCAGTTCGCTTCGGCGGTCAGGTGCTCGCTGATCGGCGCCGTAGCTGCCAGCTCGATGCCACGGATCCGCGCACGCGCCACATTGGTGTAGTTGCGCAGCTCGCGGCCACGCACGCCGCAGGCGCGCACGCACGTGGTCTGGATCAGGTCCTTGAGGTCGTTCTGGAACGCGGTGGCCTGCAGCGACCAGCGGTCACGCTGCCACGCCGCCGACAGTTCGGCGCTGCTGTTCTGTTCCGGCTTCAGCTGTGGATTGCCGACGATGGTGAAGCGCCCACCGCCGCCCACCGCCGAGTACTCGGGCGACAGCTGTTTCAGGCTGGGCGCCTTGAACCCAGTGCCGATACCTCCCTTGATCGTGAATGCCTCATTGGCATGCCACACCGCGTACGCGCGCGGGCTGTGGTGCCAGCCGAATTCGGGATGGCGATCGCTGCGGTTGCCAACGACCAGCGACAGGCCGTCGTTGAGCTGGATCTCGTCCTGTACGAACACAGCGGTCTGGTCGGCCTGCAGATGGCCACTGCGCGCGCCCGAGGCGTCGTCCAGTTCCTGACGCCGCCATTCGCCACCCACGCTGACGCGGTGGTGTGTGCCGAGGGAGACGGTTGCACGTGCATCGACAATCTGGTCGGTCAGCTGCTGCGGGCGGCTCGCCTCGCCGCGGTCGCGGCGGTTGTCCCGGTCCAGCTCTGCACGATAGGCGCTGACCCGGGTCTGCCCCCACGCCCAGTCGCCCTGGTGCGACAGTGTCGTCTGCCGACGCTGGATGTCATCCAAGGTTTCATACACATACGGTGCGGTGCCGGCCTGCAGCGCATGGCGGCGGCGTTGTTCGTTCCCCTGCAGGTGCGACAGATCGATGCGCTGGCGCGCGTCCGGGGTCCACGTGAGCACCGCGCGGCCGGTGTTGGCGCGGCGGGCTTCCTGCTCGTCCAAGCGCTCGTCGGTGGGATCGCGTGTGGCGTCCTTCTGCCGGTGCTCGGCGAACACGCTCAGGCCCAGCACGCCGGGCACCAGTGCGCCGCCTGCGTAGAGGCCAGTCTGGGTGCTGTTGCCGCCGCGATCGCCGGCCACTACGCCGCCGTTGTAGATCAGGTTGCCCTGCCATTCATCGGTGGCGCGACGGCTGATCACATTGACCACGCCGCCCAGCGCCTCCGATCCGTACAGCGACGACATCGGCCCGCGCACCACTTCGATGCGTTCGATCGCCGCAGCCGGCAGCCAGCCCAGGTCGAAATCGGAATGGGCAATGGCGTCGGCCGAGGCACTCACGCGCTGGCCATCCAGCAGCACCAGGGTGTAGCCCGGGTCCATGCCGCGGATGCGGATGCCGCGACGGCCGAAGCCGACCCCGGCCACGGTCACGCCCGGGCTGCCACGCAGGGCATCGGCCAGGTCCAGCACCGGTCGCAGCTGGATCTGCTCGCGGGTGATCACGCTGATCGAGGCCGGCGCATCGCTGGCCAGGCGGTCAGTGGCGGTGGCGGTCACCACCACCGGGTCCAGTTGCGAGGGTGCCGCAGCGGCCACGGCCAGCGGCGGCGCCAAGGCAAGAAGCACGGCGCAGGACAGGCGGCCCGCATCGGGGAATCGGATCATGGGAAGGAGGTTTTAATGGTGACGATATAACATAACATCACTTTCACGCAGCCTTCATAGGCCGAAGGTCCTGCCATACCGTCATGGCCGGGGGTGCAGGATCGGCG
>NZ_QAIJ01000309.1:0-20147 GCF_003060985.1 Stenotrophomonas sp. HMWF023 | reverse complement strand
GCGCCAGGGCATTGGGAGACATAAGTGCCAAGGCCGGACCGTCGCCATCACGCCCATCATTCCCCGGTCCGGCCTTGGCACTTATGTCTCCCAATGCCCTGGCGCTGATCGAGCTGTTGATCCGCGAGCGCCGTGCGTTGTCCCGCTTCATTGCCCGCTACCTCGACCCGGCCAGTACCGAAGACACCCTGCAGAACCTTTATCTGAAGGCCAGCAGCGTGCCCGGTGACCCGCCGATCCTGGAACCGCGCGGGTATCTGTACCGCATGGCCTATCACCACGCGCTCAACCGCAGCCAAGCCGACGCGCGCGAACGGCGGGCGATGGCGGAGTACGCCAGCGACCTGGCCGATGCCAGCAATGATGGCGAGGCGCAGGCGCTGGGCCAGGCCCAGCTGCGCGAGATCAGCCAGACCATCCTGGCGCTGCCGCCACAGGTGCGCGAGTGCTTCGTGCTCAACCGTTACCTGGGGCTGAGCGAGCGCGAGATCGCCGTGCGCCTGGGTATTTCCAAGAGTGTGGTGGGCAAGTACGTGCTGCGCGCGGCCCTGCTCATCCAGCAGCACCAGCGGGGAAGCCGCGCATGACCTGCATGTGCTGTGGGCAGACGCCGCTCGCCCTTGTCTCAACTGTAAGGCGCACCCGTTGGTGGTGCCGCAGGCCACAATCATGACTACGTCCATACCCTCGCCGCGTCAGGCCAGGCAGGCGTTGCGCTGGGTGATACGGTGCAATGCGGGCCGGTTGCCGGAGCGCCAGCAACGCGCCCTGCAACGCTGGCTGCAGGCCGATCCCCGGCATGCCGATGCCTGGCGCCAGCAGCAGGCCTTCTGGCAAGGCCTGGATGCCGCCGGCCCGGATGTCCTGGCTGCGCTCCCGGAACTGACCGCCGAACCCGCGCTGCGGCCGCTGCAGCCGCGTCGTCGACTGCCCTGGCTGCTGGCCAGTGCGGCGGTGCTGCTGCTATCGGTGACAGCGGCGCCGCACGCGTGGCTGCTGGTCCGCAGCGATGTGCGCAGCGGCAACGCGCCGCGCACGGTCCAGCTGCAGGATGGCAGCACTGCCATATTGGATGCAGGAACCGCGTTGGCACTTGATTTCAGCACCGGCCAGCGCCGCCTGCAGTTGCTGCGTGGCAGCGCCTGGTTCCAGGTCGCGCACGAAGCACGACCGTTCCGGGTGGAGGCCGGCGGTGGCGAGATCCGTGACATCGGCACGGCCTTCAGCGTCGCATTGCAGGATGCGGTGGTGACCACCGAGGTCAGCCAGGGCGAAGTGGAGATCAGGCCGGATCTTGCCGCTGCGCAGCGGCTGCAGGCCGGGCAGGCACGCGCGTTCCGTGATGGCCGCTGGCTGCAGCCGCTGCAGCTGACCGATGTGGAGGCCATCGCACCGTGGCGACGCAGTGAGATCGTCATTGATGATCTGCCTGCACAACAGGCGATCGAGCGTCTTGCCCGCTATCGGCGTGCGCCGGTCTGGGTTCTGCGTGGGCAGGGCGCGCAGGTGGCGGTGAGCGGCTTGTTCCACCTGCAGCAGCCGGATGCGGCGATTGCCGCCGTGGCCCAGCAGGCCGGCCTGCGCAGCCAGCGCCTGCCGGGCGGCGCGTTGTTGTTGTGGTGATGTCGAGGGGTTGCGGGTGGGCCCATCCACGCATGGCGTGGATCTACCAAGAGCCCGGGTAGATCCACCCCATGCGTGGATGATCTGCCGATCAACAAAAAAACCGTGGGCAGATCCGGCCCCGCCTTGTCTCTAGTGGTATAGCCAGAGCGAAACCGCGTTTCTTCTCAAGCCAACCGAACCGCGTGCACCCGATGTGCGCACGGTCCCGCCACCTTGAGGAGTCACCGTTCATGCCGTTCCCGGCATCCGCCCGTCATCGCCACGCCACCGTCCTCGCCCTGGCCATCGCCACGGCACTGGTTCCCTTCGCTTGGGCGCCGACCGCCCGCGCCCAGGCCGCTACTGCGTCCGTGCGCACGTATGCCATTCCCGAACAAGCCTTGGCCGACGCAGTGCGGAGCTTCGGCCGCCAGTCGCAGGTGCAGGTGGTGTTCCGCAGCGATCTGGTGGAAGGGCGGCGCTCGCGCGCAGTGCAGGGCCAGTACAGCCCCGCCGAAGCACTGGACCAGTTGCTGCAGGGCAGTGGCCTGCGCGCACAGCAGGAGCCGGGCGGCACCTGGACCCTGCAGGCCGCCGCTGACGGCGGGGTGGTGGTCACCGACACGCTGAAAGTGGGCGGGCGCCTGCAGGCCGACGGCGGCGAAACACGTGATCGTTGGGGATACGACGACGTGTTCGCGCTCGACCTGAGCACGGCCTATTCCGGGCGCGACCGGGTGGAGCGCTATCGCGGCGCCAACCCGGCCGACGTGGTCAAGGACCTGGTCGGTGTGTTCAGCGGCGACGCCCGCAACAGCGGCGCGCTGGACCTCAACATCCGCGGCATCCAGGGGCCGGGGCGGGTGCCGGTCAGCATCGACGGTGGCGAGCAGGCGCTGACCGTATGGCGGGGCTACAACGGCGTCAGCAACCGCAACTACATCGATCCCAACCTGATTGGTGGCATCCAGGTCATCAAGGGGCCAGCGCTGGTGCGCGATGTACACAGCGGTATCGGCGGAGCGATGGTCATCAAGACCCTCGACGTCGACGACATCGTGCCGGCCGGCGAGCGCTTCGGCGGGGAGCTGAAGATCGAAGGCAGCAGCAATGCGGTGTCACCGCGCCTGCCACGGCTGCACACCGGTGAGGACTACCGCACGGTGGATGGCTTCCCGCAGCAGTCGCCGAACTCGCCCTATGCTGACCGCACCCTGGTGGTGCCGGTGAAATCGCGCAGCGGTGACAACCCGTTCGATGGCGATGACCAGGCTTGGCGGCTGGCCCTGGGTTGGCGCGGTGAGCGGGTGGACGTGATGGCGGCCTACGCGTGGCGCAAGCGCGGCAACTATTTCTCGGGCAGCAAGGGCAGTGCCTACTACGACCAGGACCCGCGCGAGCAGTACGAATACCAGGGCATCGATTACATCACCACGCTGGCGCGCTACTTCAAGCCGGGTGATGAAGTCCCCAACACCTCCAGCGAACAGGAGTCGTGGCTGTTGAAGGCCACCTGGCAGATCACCGATGACCAGCAGCTCAAGGCTACCTGGCGGCATACGCTTTCGCACTACGGCGAGATCATGCCCTCGCGCATCCTGTCCGCACCGGATTACGGGCGCATCCAGTGGCCGCTCAGTCGGGTCGATTCCGATGCCTGGAACCTGGAGTACCGCTGGCAGCCGGCCGGCAGCCGTTGGCTCGACCTGCGCGCCAACCTGTGGCGGACCGAAACCAACAGCGATACCTACACCGCCGGTGGCTTCCCCAACTTCGCCTCGGGCAACCCCGATTGGGATCCCAGCCGCAGCCCGATCCTGCGCAACACCGCGCTGGCCAATGCGCGCAACGACCGTACCGGGCTGACCCTGAGCAACCGCTTCGGCCTGCATTCCACGCTTGACCTGACCGTGGGCGGCAACTGGCAGTATGAAAAGCTGGGGTCGGGAGACCCGTACTTCGGCGTCAGTGATGGCTGGCGCATGTACCCGCGCGCGGGCCGTCGCCAGGAAGGCGAGGGCTACCTCACGCTGGAGTGGCGGCCGGTCGATTTCCTCACCCTCAATGCCGGCGTGCGCTACAGCCGCTACTGGGCCTTTGATGACTTCCTCGGCGAGCATCCCGAACTGCTGACCCGCGGGGTGGGCGGCAAGCAGGCGAGCTACCGGGTCAATGAGCTGCCGGAGCGCCCAGCCAGCGTGCAGGCGCAGGTGGATTCGCTCGAAGCCGAGCGCGCCTTCTGGGAGAGCATCGGCATGGGCTGGTTCGTCGACGATGCGATCCGTGGCCTGCTGCAGAGTTACCAGACGCCACAGCCGGTGGAGCACACCATCGCCTGGCTGCCCGATGCCGACGGCAACTACTCCCGTGCCACCAATCCGTGCCTCAATGGCGAAGTGGCTGCCATCCCCGGCGCGCTGCCGCTGTTCCCCGGCAGCGACCTGGTCTGCAGCATCCGCAACACAGTGCAGTCGCGGCCGGTGGATGGACGCAATACCCGCCGTCGCGACCATGCCTGGCTGCCCACCTTCTCGGCAACGGTGAACCTGTCGCCGGCCGCGCGCATCTACCTGCGCTACAGCGAGGCGGTGCGCTTCCCGAGCATGTTCGAGAGCACCATTGCCTTCTCCAGCAGCCTCAATCCGCTGTACGCGCTCAAGCCCGAGCACGCCTACAACTACGAGCTGGGCTATGTACACAATCTGTCCGCGCTGTTCGGCGGCACCGCCGATGCCGACGTCAAGTTGGCCTACTACGTGCACAAGACGCGCGATGTGATCGAGCGCGACGCCTACTTCCTGTTCGACAACATCGACAAGCAGACCATCCGTGGCATCGAACTGCAGGCGCGCTTCGACAATCGACGCTTTTTCAGCGACCTGGGCATCGCGCGCACGCTGGAAAACGAGGTGTGCGACGAGAGCAGCGCGGTGCTGCTCGACGCCAACCGCGGGCTGGTGCCGAACTGCGTACAGGACGGCTTCGTGGGTGGCTACCTGCTGACCCAGGCGATTCCCAAGCTGTCGGTGAATCTGTCACTGGGCACGCGCCTGTTCGATGAGCGGCTGGAACTGGGCAGCCGCATCGTGCACTACCGGCGCCACGACAACCCCGACCTGCAGGTCTACCGCGATCGTCTGCTGGCAGGTGGCAGCAGCCTGCTCTGGCAGAACGTGCCGTTCACCTGGGGAAACATCACCACCGTGGATGCCTATGCGCGCTGGCGCTTCAACGACCACGCCAGCGTTGAACTGGTCGGCAGCAATCTCGGCAACCGCTATTACGTCGACCCGGCCACGCGCTCCACGCTGCCGGCGCCGGGTCGCACCGTCAAGCTTGCGCTCACTGCGCGCTTCTGAGTTTCACCGTTGCAAGCGTTGTACCTGTAGTTCCCTCAATCCAAGGAGTTTTTCCATGAAAATGATCTCCCGTTCCCTGCTTGCCGTCGCCGCCAGCCTGGCCCTGGCCGGTGCCGCCCACGCTGCCGATATCGTCGGTGCGGCCAGCGCCGTCACCGATCCGCAGTTGAACGTCAACGTCGGCGAATCGCAGGTCAATGGTGGCCCGCACTCGGCAGGCAAGGCCGGTATTGGCGTCGGCACCGTCTCGGGTGGCACGCGTGTGGACTTCCAGGGCTTGAGCGCCTACTCGGCACCCACCGTCATCAACGGCACCACCGTGCGCACCCTCGCCATGCCGATCACCGGTACCCCGGGCAGCCACGCCGGCATGGGCCACTTCAACTTCGTCAAGGTCGGTAGCGGCGATGTCTGGTTCGGCGAATGGTCCAAGGATGGCGCGGCTGGCGGCTTCAACAACCGCCAGGTCTACTTCGCCGGTGACCGCGCGGGCACCACGCTGCCGGCAGGCGTGGCCACGTATGCCGTCGCAGGCCTCAACAAGTTCAACGGCAGCAACCTGCTCAGCGGCACCTTCCGCGCTGACTTCGGCACCGGCCGCCTCAACGGCGCGCTGGCCGGCTCGGGCCTGACCGTGGCCGTGGCTGCATCGATCAACAGCGCCAACGCGTCGTTCGCCGGTTCGGCCACTGCCAACGGTACGGTTGCCGGCACCACCCAGGGCCAGTTCTTCGGCGCCAACGCCGCCACCCTGGCCGGCATCGCCACCTTCGCCGGCAACAGCCAGTACGACACCGCCTTCGGCGGCAGCAAGAACTGATCGCCACGCCCCTGACGGGGCAGGGCAGGGACAAGCCGCGATCCGCCAGTCCCTGCTTCGGCCCGCGATAGTGCTTCAACCGGATCGAACATGCGCCCCCTTCTCTTTCTTGTCGTCCTGCTGCTGGCATGGCCGCTCAACGATGCCCGCGCCCAGCAGGATGACCTGCGCCGCGTGCTCGAACAGGGCAGCGAGCTGCGTCATCAGCAGCAGGACCAGCAACGCCTGCGCCAGGCCGAGCACGAGCGGCCGATCATCACCCTTGACGGCCAGCAGTACCGCGTGGAGCGCACGGTCGACGACCTCGGCCAGGCGCTCTATCTCTCGCTGCAGCACCAGCAATGGCAGGCCGTGGCCGCCTTCCTGGCGGAGTACATCGAACTGCCCGGCCACGATCCGCTGCTGCGCCACTACGCGCAGGGCGCGCTGGCGCGGGTGGCTGGCCAGCACCGCAAGGCAGCCGCCGAATACGAGGCCGTGCTCGCCGCGCAGCCGGACTTCCTGCCGGCGCGGCTGGAACTGGCACGTGTCTATGCCGAAGACCAGCGCGACCGCGATGCCATTGCACTGTTCGAGGTAATCGCAGCCGGCATCGATGGCGACGATCCGGCAACGGCGGGTGTGCGTACGCGGGTGGACGGTTACCTGCGGGCCCTGCAGGCGCGCCAGCGCTGGAAGGGTGCGATCGCTGCTGGCCCCGCGTGGAGCGACAATATCAACCGCAGCTCGGCCAGCCGCACCTGCCTGTTCGGTGACGGCACCACCTGTTTCATCGAACGTCGGTTGCCCGATGCACAGGCAGCGTTCGGCCTGGACTACGACGCCAGCCTGGAACGGCGCCTGTCGTTGGCCGGCCACCATGGGCTGTACCTGCGCGGGCTGGCGTTCGGCCAGGCGTGGCGCGGGCACAGCGACTACAACGAGCTCAATGCCAGCGTGCAGGCGGGTTACAGCTGGCGCAGCGCGCGGCATACCCTGCTGCTGGCACCCAGCTACGATTACCAGGGGCTGGGCAACCACGCGCTGCAGGGCGGTGCCGGCGTGCATGGCGAATGGCAGTTCGCCGCCGATGCGCGCAGCCTGCTGAAGCTGGAAGCCGACTGGAAACGCCAGCGCTATCGACAGCAGGGGTTGGCCAGCAACTACGACGGCGAACTGGCGGCGATCTATGCCACCTGGTTCCGCGCGCTCAACCCACGCTGGACGGTGTTTGCCGGGTTCGACCTGAGTGACAGCAGCGCTGCCGATCCCGCCAATGGCTACCGGCAACGCGGCCTGCGCCTGGGTGCAGCACGCCAGTGGAGCGGCACCACGGCCACCGTGTTCGTGTCGCTGCGTGAGCGTGACTACGATGCCTGGAGCCCGTTGCTGGAAGCGCGTCGGCAGGACAGCGAGCAGAACCTGATCGCCATCGTGCGCAGCGAGCGCCTGGCCGTAGCCGGGCTGGTGCCCAGCCTGAGCCTTCGGTACGCCCGCATCGACAGCAACGTGGACTGGCTGTACAGCCACGACCGCAGCCTGCTGAGCCTGAAATGGGAACGGGCGTTCTGAGCCGTCGGCCGGGTCCGGAGAGTGGGAGGGTCCATTTATCCCCAATTTGGCCAAATTGGGTATAGTGGCCTCATATCCTTTCGCTGGAGCCGTGCCATGACCCTCCCGCTCGACCTGCCCGGCCTCGACAAGGCCCCGGCATCCTCGGTCAAGACCCGTGGCTGGCCCAGCCTGATGCGTACCGTGCGCGAGAAGCAGGCGCTGGTCATCACCAACCACAACCACCCCGAAGCGGTGATCGTGGACATCAAGACCTATCAGGAGCTGCTGGCCAGAGCCAGCGGCAGCGATACCGAAGAGCGCAGCGACGTGCTCTCGCGCCTGCGTACCGAATTCGACCAGGCGCTGGCCGGTCTGCAGCAGGGTGAAGGGCTGGGCAAGGTGATGGGCAAGCCGATCCGCCGCGGCCATAAGGTCGCGCTCGGCCGTCCGCTCTGACTCATGGGGCGGATCCTGGCGTTGGCCGGCGTCAACGGCGCCGGCAAGAGTTCGCTGCTCGGTACCTGGCTGGAGGCCGACGGCCTGGGCTGGTACAACCCGGACAGCTTCACCCGACGGCTGGTGGGGGCGGGCTGGCCGTTGGCCGAAGCCAACGCTGAAGCGTGGCAGGAGGGCGCACGACGGCTGCGCCAGGCGATCGCCGACGGCAGCGATTTTGCCTTTGAAACAACCTTGGGCGGCAACACCATTCCGCGCCTGTTGCGCGAGGCCTGCAGCCAGCACGACGTGGCGATCTGGTTCTGCGGGTTGGCCACCGTCGAACTGCACGTGGCCCGCGTGGCGGCCCGCGTTGCTGGCGGTGGCCACGACATCCCGCAGGACAAGATCCGCGCACGCTTCGATTCCGCGCGCGAGAACCTGCTGGCGTTGATGCCGCATCTGGCCGAACTGCATGTGTATGACAACAGCGCGCCGGCCGATCGCTATGGGCGTGTTGCCCCCTTGCCGGTGCTGGCGCTGGATCGCCAGGGCCTGCAGTATCCGGTGTCGGTGGTGGAGCTGCTGCACACCCCGGACTGGGCCAAACCCATCGTCATGCGCGCGATGGAACTGCACGCCGACAGCACGCCGCTTGCCGGTCCGCCTGTGCGATGATCCGACTCCGCAGATTCATTGATCGGGGGACAGGGATGTACGAGCGGAAGCACTGGCAGGCCATCGGCCTGCGCGCGCTGGTGGCGGCCATGGCATTGACGGTGGCGGCGCCGCTGCTTGCCCAGGATGCAACGCCGGCTGACGCCAAGGACGAGGCGAAGAACGAGCCGATGAGCTACGACAAGGCACGTCGTGCAGCCGAGGCGTCCCTGCGCTTGCACCCGGGCACCGACAGCCAGTACGACTACCGCCCGCTGTGGGCCGGCAATGCCGACCTTGATGGCGATGCGCGCGCGGAAATCGTTTATCTCTACACCGCGACCCAGACCGGCAGCGCGATGCAGCTCAACGAACTGGTGGTGATGACCCCGCTGGCCGAAGGCGATGTACGGGTCCAGGCCGCGTCACCGGGAAAATCCGCCTATGACGACGAAACCTACGCGTTGATCCGCGCGTCCGGCTACGCCGATGACGCTGCCGTGCACATTCCCGGCGACATGGAAACGATCACCATGGACGGCGACCGTATCCGTGTCACCTTCAACAGCACCCGCAATTCAAAGCTGTGCGTGCGTGGCAAGGTGACCTGCCCACCGGAAGGCCAGCATGCCTGGGTGTACCGCTGGACCCCGGGCAAGCTGACCCGCGCCGAGTAATCGCGTTACCGGCAGCGCCGGGCAATGCCCGGCGTATGCACTCAAGGAATCACCAAGGAGAACACCATGCACGGACCTGCATTTTCCCGTTCCATCCTGCTGCCTTCCGCATTCGCATTTTGCGCGCTGGTCGGTTGCGACCCGGTGTTTGCGGCATCGAAGGCATCGCCACCAAGCCTGGTACATGCGTTCCACGCAGCCGAAGCGTCGCTGCGCCTGATCCCTGGCGATGACATCGAAAGTGATTTCCGCCCCGTGTGGACCGCCGTTGCCGACCTGGACGGTGATGGTCGTGCGGAGGTCATCTACCTCTATACGTCGACCTATACCGGTGGCTCGTTCGCACAGAGCAATGTGATTGCGGTGATGACGGCGCTGGCAGCGGATGATCCACGCGGCAAGGAAAACCCCAAGAGCCTGTCGCCTGTGGAGGCAGAGGACTTCGCCGCCATCCGCGCGTCAGGTTACGGCGATGATGCGGGCGAGCAGATTCCGGGTGCCGTGCATTCCATCAGGATCGAAGGTGACCGCATCATCGTCGCGTTCAAGGTCGTTGCCGGAGCGAGCACCTGCGATGTCGTGGGCTACAAGCATGTCTGCCCGCCGGATGGCGACTATGTCTGGACTCTGCGCTGGACGCCGGGCAAGCTGGCCCGCGCCGACTAGCGCTGCGCTGACGGCAGCGCCAGGCAATACCTGGCGCCACCTCAACCACTCAGGCCGGGGTCACCTGTTCCGGCTCGGCTGCGTCCGGCAACGGCGGCAGGGCGCGGTCCACCGTCACCGGCGCATCGCTCTTCAACAGCGCGGCCGCCTCCTTGTTGCAGCCCACGGCCGGCGGCGAACCGCGCAGCGGCAGGCCGGCGGTTTCCTTCACGAAGATCATCGTGATCAGGCCGATCACCGCTGCGCCCATCAGGTAGTAGGCCGGCACCAGCGGATCGCCGGTGCGTTCCACCAGCCAGGCGGTCACCAGCGGCGTGGTGCCACCGAACAGCGACACCGACACGTTGAACGCAATGGACAGCGCGCTGTAGCGCACCGGCGTATAGAACAGTGCCGGCAGCGTGGAGGGCATCGAACTGGTGAAGCACACCAGCGCCAGGCCCAGCAGCATCAGCCCGAGGAAGATCAGCCAGTCGTTGCCGCTACCCACCAGCAGCAGGCTCGGCACCGCCAGCACCAGCAGCGCGATGCAGGCGCCGATGATCATCGGGCGCCGGCCCAGCTTGTCGCTGAAAAGGCCACCGACGATGTTCAACGGCATCATCACCAGCATCACGATGATGATCAGCAGCAGCCCCTTGCTCTCTGCATAACCCATGGTCACGCTCAGGTAGCTGGGCATGTAGGTCAGCAGCATGTAGTCGGTCACGTTGAACACCAGCACCAGGCCCATGCACACGATCAGCTGGCGACCGTGCACTCGCAGCAGCTCACCCAGGCCCGGACGTTCGTGGTCACGCTTTTCCGCTTCCTCTGCATAGGCGCGGAAGGCCGGTGTTTCCTCCAGCCGCATGCGCATGTACAGGCCCAGCAGGCCGAGTGGGCCGGCCACCAGGAACGGAATGCGCCAGCCCCAGTCCAGCATCTGTTCGCTGCTCAGCAGCATGTGCAGCGCGGTGACCGTACCGGCGCCGGCGATGTAGCCGCCCAGCGTGCCGAATTCCAGCCAGCTGCCCATCAGGCCGCGGTTGCGGTCGGTGGAGTACTCGGCGATGAACGTTGCCGCGCCGCCATACTCGCCACCGGTGGAAAAGCCCTGCACCACGCGCGCGAGCAGCAGCAGCACCGGCGCCCAGATGCCGATGCGTTCGTAAGAGGGAATCAGGCCGATGGCGAACGTACCCAGCGCCATCATGATCATGGTGAAGGCCAGTACCTTCTGGCGCCCGTAGCGGTCGCCCAAGGGTCCGAAGACCATGCCGCCCAGCGGGCGTACCAGGAAGGCCACGGTGAACGTGGCGAACGCGGCGATCACTTGCGCGGTGGGGTTGCTGGACGGGAAGAACACCTGGCCGATGGTGACGGCAAGATAGCCATAGACACCGAAGTCGAACCATTCCATCGCATTGCCCAGTGCAGCGGCGCCCACGGCGCGCTTGAGCATGGGCTTGTCGACAACAGTGATCTCGTCGACCTTCAGATGGCGGCGGCGTTTGAACCAGCCGAAATGGGCGTGGGCATCGGAGTTGTCCTGCATGGGGACTCCCTTGGAAGAATGGAAATGGAGTGGAATGGGCGGTACGGATGTCCCGAAAGTCGGAAACGGCGATGCTGGCGCAGCAGGCGCAGGGGCATCGAATGGAAGGCCCGGAACGGGGCGAAAGGTGTGTGCGATCAAACGCCGCGCACGCGACAAGCATTGCCCGCTGCCAGAACGCAGGACGACATGCAGGACGAACGGATGGGTCCGACTACGCAGCAGACCGCGTCAGTGCACGTGTGGTGGTGGCAGCCGCAGGGGACAGGCGGGCAGGGCCCGCAGGGGTCATCCGCCGGGATCCAGCGCGAGGCGATGGAAAGGCGAGGGGGAAGCAATGATGGAAAGCGAAGCGCCGGTCGGCAGTGCTTCCCGCATGCCAGCAACAGGTGCTGACGCGCAGTGGGTCGTGTCGATCATGCGTTCATGATAACGGTTACAGTGTGAGCGTGCCGAGAATCGCGCTGGTACGAACGCAGCGTTCCATGTTGCCTGTTCATGCAGCTGACCCACGCACATCGAATGAACATGTTGTGCTCACCTCGCTCACGCCACGCCTTCTACGGTGGTGATGAACCAACGCAAGGAGTAACGCATGACCCGTCGCATTCCCGAAGGCACCCTGGTTATCGTCGCCGATGGTGGCTCGGCCCGCGTGTTCACCAACGTCGGCAGCGAGCAGAAACTCACCTTGAAGCAGGAGGGCGAGCTGCGCCTGCAGGACATCAGCGAGCAGGGTGTGTCCGGACAGGGACCGTCGGGCGCGGTGCCCAAGGACATGTCGATCTCGCAGCTCAACGAAGCGACCTTCGCCAAGCAGGTCGCCGAGCAGCTCAACGAAGACGCGCTCAACAACCGCTATGCGCATCTGGTGCTGATCGCCGATCCCACCACGCTCGGCCGCATCCGTCCGTTGCTGCACAAGGAGACGCAGGCGCGGTTGCTGGTCGACATCGCGAAGGATCTGACCAACGCGCCGCTGGAAGACATCCAGCGCACGCTGCAGGCCTAATCGGCATGCCCTTCATGCGTGATCATGTAGCCGCCGAACCGGCCCGCGCGGAGGTGGATGCGCAGGCCGGTTGGCTGCTGCTGGAATTCGGCGCGCCGTGGTGCGGTCATTGCCAGGCGGCGCAACCGGCGCTGCAGGCCTTCGTGGATGCGCATGATCTTCCGCACTGGAAGATCGAAGACGGCAAGGGCAAGCCGCTGGGCCGCTCGTTCCAGGTGAAGCTGTGGCCGACGGTGATCCTGTTGCGTGACGGCAAGGAAGTGGCGCGTGTGGTGCGGCCGGTGGATGCGGCAGATCTCGCCACACTGCAGAGCGCGCTGCCGGATTGACCGGCTCCTGTAGAGCCGAGCCCATGCTCGGCTTGCTCCGTCACCAACCGTAGTGCTCGATCACACCAGAGTCGAGCATGGGCTCGGCTCTACACGCTTCAATGCAGCGTCACCCGCACATGCTGCTCGCGAAGTTCATGCAGCAACCGCCGGCCATGCTGGCTCAGCGCCATCATCGCAACACTGATCTTCTGCGCGCTGTAACCCGGGCGCAGATGTGCCTGTGGGTCGGCCGGCTCGTTCTCGCCGATCGTCATCGCCATGCCCTCGGCGGTGTTCAGGGCGTGCTCGATGCGGAAGAACAGGGATTCCATTTCCGGGCTCAGGATGGGCGGTTCATGCGACATGCGATGGCTCCTTGAAGAACATGGCCACCGGAAGGTGGCGGGCGATGCGTGGTTGGAACTTCGGCTGAGCTACGAGAAAAGCCGGAGGGCCATGCGGCCGCCGCGCACCGCCCACCGTAGTCACGGCAAGCAGCTCTCGTAGCTCATTCCGGGGTTCCAAGCCCGGCAGCGAGTGTGCGCTGCGGTGTCATCGTGCGCAGGTCGCGGGCCGGATTGCCAACCTGTGAACCCTTGCCGCATTCGCGTGCTCGCCACCGGTAGCGTCGGCCGTGGCTTGACTTCATCTGTGTGGCTTCAATCGCGATATGCAGCGTCATCAAAGACCCTCCTGTTGTCGCCAATGGTTCGAAAAGGATCTCAGGCGAGCCGCGTGGTTTCCATGCAACGGCTTGTACTTCTGCAAGACCATATGCGTCAGAGGCATGCCCTGGACGACGTCCTCCCGGGCACGGGCAGGCCGTGGCGTGATGCGGTATAACGGCGGGGCCGGCGCCGGGGAAGGCGTCGGTACCGAACCCGCAGGACCGTTGTCTGCCGTTGCAACTGCATCGATGGGCGGCTTGCCGCGCCCATTTGTCGATCATTGGACGAACAGGGGGTAACGATGAACAGGTTTCTGAGCAACATGGTGATGCTTGCCGCGACGCTCTTAGTCAGCACGGCACACGCCGCCAACGTGGTGTACCCGGACGGAGAGAGGCAGCAGGCGCCCGATGCCATTTTCCTCGACCGCGCCGGCGATCTGTATCCGCCGTTCGGCGTGCCGGTTGATACCGCGGCGATGCTGACCCTCGATCCGGACGTGGGTGCCGTAGCGCCACTGGAAGTGGTGACGCTGCGTGGCATGTACCGATCGCAGGCCAATACCGGCAAGCCCGGATGGAAGAAGCTGCTTGCGCATGCGCAGGTTGAAAGCAGCAGCGATTTCGACCGTGATTGGGAGGCGGTGCAGGACGCGCTGCGAAGGACGGTAGTGAAGCAGTTGAATGCACAGAAGGGCGCGGACGTGCTGCTGGTGGTGCACGGGTTCAACAACGATTTCCGCGGCGCCAACAAGTGGCTCGTGCCCTTCGAAAAGGCGGTGTTGGAGGCTTATCCGCAAGTGCGCAGCACTCGCGTGTATTGGGATGGGCTGCTGGGAAACGACGCCGGCATCGGCATCTGGGGCGAGGCCCAGTACAACGGCCCGCGCGTGGGACAGCAACTGCGCCGTGTGCTGAATCAGCTGGATGCAGACCTGCGGATGAGGATATTCACCCACAGCTCCGGGGCCTACGTGGTGACCAACGCGTTGGGCGATGGCAGTCACAGCTATCGCGGCTTCGAGGGGTCGGTACAGCTGAAGGAGCGTGCCGGGGCGCTTGATGGCGCCTACGCCGTGCCGAGGAACATCACGGACCTGCGAGTGGCCATGTTGATTCCGGCGCAGCCACTTAGCGCCTTCGACGGCTTCGCCCAGGGCACGAAAGGCGTAGTACCGACGCGCTTGATCCTCGGCACCAGCCCACGTGACAAAGCGGCCACCAAACTGGGTGTGTCATGCGCGATTGGCGGGAACACCTGCATGGCCGTGCGCACCGCCGAAGCATTCCAATGGTCACGCAAGGCGCTCGCACCGCAGGCCGGGCAACTGATGGTGATCGGCTTCCCGGCGCCGGCGACAGGCCACCATGAGCACGGCGTGGAGCGGTACATGGAGGACCGGGAGCAATGGCAGGCACTGCTCGGCCAGTTGTTGGGCGATGCCAGTGGATGCCCGGCGAGCGGCAAGACCTGGTGCCAGGCCAGTGATGGAAAGGAGCTGGCAGCCCGCTGATGATTCGGCCCGCCCTGTCGCCCCATCCTTCGTCCGGCAGGGTGGGTCGTCATGCATGACCGCAGCGCAGCATGCGACACCGCCACCCCGGTGCTAGGATCTGACGACCACCTGAATCGATCCAAATGCCGATGCCCACGCTGGACCGTCGTCTCCTGATCGCTGTCGCCGCCACGGCGATGTTCGCCTCCGGCCTGGCTGTGGCCGCCCCGGCCAAGACCGCCGCCGACAAGGCCTATGCCTCGGTCGATCCGTTCATCGGTACCGGCGGCGAGGGTCACACGTACCCTGGTGCGACGGTGCCGTTCGGCATGGTCCAGCTCAGTCCGGATACGCGCATCCAGCCGCGTGAGAAGGCCTACGGCTGGGCGGCGGGCTATCGCTATGACGACAGCAGCATCGTCGGCTTCTCGCACACCCACTTCTCGGGCACCGGTCATTCGGACCTGGGCGACATCCTGCTGATGCCGTTCACCGGCAACCCGGGCCTGGAGCGTGGCGATCCGGAAAAGCCACGTAGTGGTTACGCCTCGCGCTTCCGCCACGACGACGAGAAGGCCGAGCCGGGCTACTACGCGGTCACCCTGGACGACTACAAGGTGCGCGCCGAACTGACCACCAGCGCCCGCGTGGGCGTGCATCGCTACGCATTCCCGGAGGGCACCGAGGCCAAGGTGCTGCTGGACATGCGCACCAGCATGTATGACTACCCGGGCAAGATCCTGTGGTCGCGGGTGCGCGTGCGTGGCGATGGAACCATCACCGGTTTCCGCGAGACCCGCGGTTGGGCAGCCGGCCGCCAACTGTACTTCGCGATGCGTTTCTCGCGGCCGCTGGCCAGCCACGAACTGCACAACACCGAACAGGACATCGTCTACAAGGGCTTTGCGCCCCCGGGTGAGAAGGACCCGAAACAGCGCGCGCAAATCGAGGGGCGGCAGCTGGTGGGCACGTTCGACTTCGGCAAGCTGGAGGCGCCGCTGGTGGTGAAGGTGGCGATCTCGCCGGTCAGCGAGGCGGGCGCCATCGCCAACCTCGATGCCGAAGTGGCCGACTTCGATTTCGACCGCGTGCGTGCGCAGGCAAAGCAGGAGTGGACGCAGGCGTTGTCGGTGCTGGATATCGACGCGCCGGAGCACGCACGTCGCAGCGCCTACACCGCGCTGTACCACACGCTGCTGGGGCCGACGTTGTTCATGGATGCCGACGGCCAGTACCGCGGGTCCGACAATGCCGTGCACCAGGCCAAGGGCTATACGAACTATTCGACGTTCTCGCTGTGGGATACCTACCGTGCGCTGCACCCGCTGCTGACCCTGGTGCAGCCGGAAAAGCGCAACAGCGATTTCGTCAATTCCATGCTGGCCCACCACGAGCACAGCCCTTACGGCATGTTGCCGGTGTGGTCGTTCCACGGCCTGGAAGACTGGTGCATGATCGGCTACCACGCGGTACCGGTGATCGCCGATGCCTACGTGAAGGGCATCCGTGGTTTCGACGCGGACAAGGCGCTGAAGGCGATGGTGGAGACCGCCAACTACGGTCCTTACGATGGCATCGCGCAGTACCGTGAGCTGGGCTACGTGCCGATCGACGAAGAAGGTGAAGCGGCCAGCAAGACGCTGGAATACGCCTTCGATGACTGGACCATCGCGCGCATGGCGCAGGCGATGGGCAAGGCCGATGTGGCAGCAACCTTCGACAAGCGTGCCGGCAACTGGCGCAATGCCTTCGACAAGGACACCGGCTTCATGCGTGCACGCAAGCGCGATGGCAGCTTCCGCACCCCGTTCGACCCCAGCGCCAGTGGCTACGGCACCGACTACACCGAAGGCAATGCCTGGCAGTACTCGTGGTACGTGCCGCAGGACGTGGCTGGTCTGGCCGCCGCGCACGGTGGCAGCGACAAGCTGCTGGCGCGCCTGGATGAAGTGTTCAACGCCAAAGTCGATCCGGCCATCTTCGAACACATGGAAGACATCACCGGCCTGATCGGCTGGTATGCGCATGGCAACGAACCCAGCCATCACGTGGCCTACCTGTATTCGCATGCCGGCCAGCCGTGGCGCACGCAGGCACGCCTGAAGCAGATCATGGACACCCAGTACGCCGACCGCCCCGATGGCCTGGCCGGCAACGATGACGTGGGCCAGATGTCGGCGTGGTATGTGTTCACTGCGCTGGGCTTCTACCCGGTGGCGCCGGGCTCGGGCGAGTACATCCTCGGCCGGCCGTTCCTGCCGAAGACCGCAATGCGCCTGCCCAACGGCAAGACCTTCACCATCGTGGCCGAGGGCCTGGATGACAAGCACACGTATGTGGGCAGCGTGACCCTCAACGGCAAGCCGTTGCAGCGCACCTTCCTGCGCCACGATGAGATCCTGGCCGGTGGCGAGCTGCATTTCACCATGCAGGCCGAACCAAACAAGGACTGGCCGGGGCAGGGCGCGCAGGCACCGTATTCGATGTCGCGGTAACGCCCGCGGTAGCGCCGGGCCATGCCCGGCGGTTGATGGACGGCGCCAACCAAGGTTGGCGTCTACCGGAACCGCGCACACCGCTGGTAGATGCCAACCTTGGTTGGCATGCGATCTACACCATCCCACCATTGGCGCGCAGCACCTGGCCATTGATCCACCCTCCATCGGCACCGGCCAGGAACGCCACCGCACCGGCGATGTCTTCCGGCGTACCCAGCCGCTCCAAAGGGTTCATCTTCGCCAGCCGATCAATCAGTTCGGGCGACTTCCCGTCCAGGAACAGATCGGTAGCGGTCGGCCCGGGTGCCACCGCGTTCACGGTGATGCCACGCCCACGCAGCTCCTTGCTGAGGATCGCCCCCATCGTCTCCACGGCGGCCTTGCTGGCGGCATACACGCTGTAGTTTTCCAGTTTGATGCCCACCACGCTGGTGCTCAGGGTGACGATGCGGCCACCGTCGCGCACGCGCCGCGCGGCCTCGCGCAGCACGTTGAATGCGCCCTTGAGGTTGATGCCGATCACGCGGTCGAACAATGCATCATCGCTGTCGGCCAGTGCGGCCAACTGCAGCACGCCGGCACTGTTGACCACCACGTCGATGCCACCGAAGCGCGCCTCGATCGCGTCGAACAGGGCATGCACAGCCGGCGGGTCGGCCACATCGGCCTGCAGGGCCACGGCGTGGCCGCCGTTGGCGGTCAGTTCGGCAGCCAGTGCCTCGGCCTCGTCGCGGCGGCCGGCATAGTTGATGACCACGGCGTGGCCGTCGGCGGCCAGGCGGCGCGAGATGGCAGCGCCGATGCCACGGGAGCCGCCGGTGACCAGGGCGACAGGGCGGGAAGCGGAGGAGGTCATGGCAGATTCCAGGAAGTCACGCCGAGATGGCGCAGGGCCATCTTCGTCTCTCCGCCGTCGCGGATAATCATGGATAATCCGGAAACATCATCCGGCCAGCCGAACAATGGATCGATTCACCGCCTTGCGTGCCTTCGTCCGGATCGTCGAGCGCCGCAGCTTCAGCCGTGCCGCCGAAGATCTGGGTCTGCCGCGCGCCACGGTGACCGACGCGATCAAGGCATTGGAGCAGCGCCTGGGCGTTCGCCTGCTGCACCGGACCACGCGCGTGGTGGTGCCGACGCTGGAAGGCGAGGCTTTCTATGGCCGCTGCCTGCGCCTGATCGCGGACATGGACGATGCTGAAGCCGCGTTCCGTGACGTGCCGCCGCGCGGGCCGCTGCGCATCGAAGTGCACGGTACGCTGGGGCGTCACCTGCTGTTCCCGCACCTGCCGGATTTCCTGCAGCGCTACCCGGACATCGAACTGGAGGTCAGCGAGGGCGACCGCTATGTAGACCTGCTGCGCGAGGGCGTGGATGGGGCCATCCGCGTGGGCACCCTGGCCGACAGCGATCTGGCCGCGCGGCGCCTGGCGTTGCTGCGCGAGGTCACGGTGGCGTCGCCTGCCTATGTGCAGGCGCACGGGCAGCCGGAAAGCATCGCGTCGCTGGCGGCGGGACACCAGATGGTCGGCTACCGTTCCAGCGCCACCGGCCAGCTGATTCCGCTGGAGTTCCAGCAGGGCGGCCAGGTGCGCCATGTGCCGTTGCCGGCACGCGTGCGGGTGTCCGGTGCCGACGCCTTCCTCGGTGCCGCGCTGGCCGGGCTGGGCATCATCCAGGCACCGCGTTACCGGATGGACCCGTACATCGCGCGCGGGCAGCTGCTGGAGCTGTTGCCCGAGATGCCGCCCACGCCGAGCCCGGTCAGCCTTGTCTATCCGCGCAACCGCACGCCATCGCCACGGCTGCGGGTGTTCATCGACTGGGTGGCGGGTGTGTTCGAGCCGGAGCGCGCGCACGGCGGCCCATCCACGCATGGCATGGATCTACTGGCGTGACCGTTCGAGGCGGAGCGCGCGTGGTGGCTCATCCACGCATGGCGTGGATCTACTGGCGTGACCAGGCTGACGGGGAGACGCCGACAACACGGCGGAATGCCGCGGCGAACTTGCTGGGATTGGCGTAGCCGCAGGCAAGCGCAACCTCGGTGACGCTCTGCCCTGCGGACAACGCACACTGCGCCCACTGCATGCGCTGCTGGGTCAGGTAGGCATACGGTGGCATGCCGGTGGCGGCGCGCAGCGCGCGGCTGAAGGTGGTCGGTTCCATGCCGAGTACGCCGGCCAGTGCTGCGACATCCAGCGGCTGCGAACGGTGTTCATCGATGAAGCCCTGCAGCTGGCGCAGCTGCCGCGATGACAGCGGTGCGGCCATGCGTGGCCGGGCGGGCGGATGGCCGACCAGCTGGGCCAATCGCCGCACCACTACCTCTGCACCGAACTGCAGGAAGCCGGGCACGCAGGCGTCAACCTGTGCGCTCGACCATAGCGCGTGCAGTACGGAGGCGATGATCGGGTCGCGATGCAGCCGCAGGGAAAGGGAGGGGGCGTCCGGGAAGCCGCCAAGGGTGTCACGCCACTGCGCGGTATCGATGGCCATTCCCAGCAGCTCCACCGCAGGGCTGGCGTAGTGCCCATGATCGCCGGGCAATACCACATTGAACTGGCCCGGATGCCATGGCGCCTGCAGCACCCCGGCGGAGGTGCGTTGGTACAGGTTGCCGCCGCCGGCCAGCAGCAGGCCCAGCCGCAGCTGGTGCGGGTGCCCCATGGCGCCTTCGCTGGCCTGGAAGCCATGGCGCAGCAAAACGACCGAGCCATCCTCGCTGGTCACGGTTCCCTCCATGGGCTGGGCGGCTTCCCGGTGCAACTGGTCGGCGAGGGCGGGCATGGCGGGTCCAGGAATGGAGCAGCGCTGACTGCAATGGAGTGGCGGCGAGCGTCGAATGTTACAGGATAACAGTTTGCGCCAGCC
>NZ_QAIJ01000059.1:0-2253 GCF_003060985.1 Stenotrophomonas sp. HMWF023 | reverse complement strand
TACTGCTTGCTTGCCATAGGCACCTCTCTCGCTTCCATTGATTATGGCTCTGAGATGTCTACGAAATCCTGGCCGGTCCAAAGTTCCATAAGATCAAAAGTGCAACTCCTTGGGTCGAGTGCGATCGAGTAGGCTCAGGCCTCTACAATCCCGATGAATCTCTTTCCGCCGAAGAGGAGCTTCGCAAGGCGCTCGGATCAAACTTCGAAGTACTGGAGCGGAAGTGCAAGGAGCTGAGCGAACACCCCAATGTCGAGAGCGTAGATGATGTGTACCTGACGAGCTCCGGAAGCGGTGTACACATCACTACGACGTACGCCTTCAGGGATGGGACCCGCACGCCGTACGTCCACTACTTTGATTTCTCGATGAATCCAATCACTAAAGAGGCGGCCCTCTTGAAGGCGGCTACGGCAGCAGGCTGATTGACCTCAAGAGTAGCTTGGCTTGCGCGCCTCCAAAGGGCGCGCAAGCGTATCCAATCGGGTTCCCTGGTGGCGGACGCCAGAAAGCCCCCCTTCTCTCTGTGGCTCGGCTCCGCCCGAATGGGACTTAACGGCGTGGTATCCGTTCAAGACTGACGACCCGAGGCTACCCTCCCATGTCAGGCTGAGGTACTGCCTTCCATGCATCAGACTCGGGTATCACACCACACTGCATCAGCTGCCCTGGATTTCCAAGTGTCCCTGGCATGGCGTTCGCCTGCGCCAGAGCTACCCACGATGCGATGGATTCACTGGCCTCCAGTGCCAAAGCTGGCTTGGGCAGATGTCCCCTCAGTCGTGAGCGCCCTGCCCCTTGCCCGCGATAACGCGCCCTTATCGCTTCTGCCCGAACTGAAGCGCGCTGCAACTCCCAGCCTGACGCTTGCCGAAACCCAGCCCTATTGGCTTGCTGGGACAGTGATCACACCCTTCCGCACAATCTCCATCTTGCCAACATCGCCAACAGGCACAAGCACTGCAGCCTTCCGCACCGGTTCCCACAGCGCATAGCTGTCACCAAGACGACCAATCAGGCTCAGGCCGCCCTGCACCTTTCCATCAACAGTCACAGCCGTAACGTGCTTGCCGCCGCCAGAGGAAATCTTCTCGGCACGCTGGGAACCAAGCATGCTTGACACTATCGAGACGTAGACCAGCATCACCAAGGCGTAGATCAGCCAAGGGGAATCTTTCACCGCGGTGGGCACCACCGGCGAAAGATGCACGATCAGCGCACAGATGACCGTCAGAAGAACCCCTATCAGAAGAGGCCACGTGTTCGACCACCAAAGCAGCAGCCCTAGGGCAGTGAAGAAGAGCATTGGAAACAGCCATGCGAACAGCTTGCTCTTGGAGCTGCCGCTCGTCACCTTGGTCTCCACCCAACCGCCAAACAGCGAGGTCAGCAGCATGAGAAACAGCACCATGCCGATGCCCGTCAGGCCGGCCAGGGCCAGTTCGCTCACAGCAACAAACTGAAAGGGATCAAGGCCAAAGTAGCCCCAGTACGCCTTCAGATAGAGCGCGCCTTGAATCAAGCCAAACGTGACGACAGCCGAACCCCAGCCGGCCACATCGGCCATCGTCAATGATTTCTGCGTACGTTCCATGTACTCCCCCTTTTGGCGACGCTGACACGTCCTGGATAGTGCCACGCCGTAGAGCGCGGCGTCAGCCACTCAGTGATGGGCCCCGCAGGCTTCCCAACACACTCTGGCTGCAGCGGATCAGGGCTGCCTTGAAGGGCATCGAGAGACTTGACCCTTCCATCCATTTGTCGCGTCTGCCCACCCCTGGCCCGCGCATGTCGCTACCGGCACGAAATATGCGGACCAATCGGAGCCGGCGACAGCCCTTGCAGGCCAAGCCTCTAGCCCCCTTCCCTGCTATGCAACGATTCTGAAAACGTCGAAAATTGCAGAGGCATGCCGGTGCTGTGGCTGGAGAGGCGCTCGCAGCACGTGCCGATGCAGGCGTCACTGGATGCTAAGCAGCGAGCGCCTGACGTTCTGGAGTCGCGGGCTCTTCTGGAATGGCAGCTGCAGCCATTGGCCTATCTGGAACAGGTTCTGGCGGGCGTTCCGGAGCCTGTTCTGATGGATCGGGTGCTGCTGATTCTCGTTGGCGGGGTGCGTGATGGGGCGCGATGTGGCTGACGGCGCTACCTGGTAGCTGACATCACCAGTCTCACTCGCATTCCTTGGAAGACCACGCCGAGGGGTGTGAGGGCTTTGGACGGGTGAGCAGAGCAACGGATAAGGGGCCGCAG
>NZ_QAIJ01000058.1:0-1249 GCF_003060985.1 Stenotrophomonas sp. HMWF023 | reverse complement strand
TGGACCGGCCAGGATTTCGTAGACATCTCAGAGCCATAATCAATGGAAGCGAGAGAGGTGCCTATGGCAAGCAAGCAGTACACGGATGAGTTCAAGGCCGAGGCGGTCAAGCAGGTTACCGAAAGAGGCTTTGCTATAGCCGAGGTTGCCAAGCGGCTGGGGGTCTCATCCCACAGCCTTTACCAGTGGCTCCGCAAGGCAAAGCGCGAGGCCTTGGCGGGCACACCAGAGGGGTCGATGTTGCCGACGCCCAAGGACTCAGCTGAGGTGCGTCGGTTGAAGGCCGAGGTGAAACGTCTGACTGAAGAGCGTGACATCCTAAAAAAAGCCGCGGCGTACTTCGCCAAGGGGTGATGGCGAAGTACGCTTTCATGCGTGATCACTTGGGCGAGTTCAGGCTGACGGCCATGTCTCGAGTGCTTGGGGTTAACCGCAGTGGCTACTATGCATGGGCGGGCAATTCGGGCAGGCCGCGTCGTCGTGAGGATGATCGTCTGCGCGGCCTAATTAAGCACGCCTGGCTGGCAAGCGGAACGGTGTACGGCTACCGCAAGATCACCCGGGAACTTCGTGAGGCCGGTGAACGTTGCAGCCGCCATCGTGTTCGACGTCTGATGAAGGCAGAGGGAATAAGGGCAGAAATTGGCTACGGCACCAAGCCGCGCCATCGAGGCGGTCCGCCTGGGATGGTTGAAAACGTCGTCAATCGCGATTTTTCGCCCGCTGCACCAAACAAGGTGTGGGTCACCGACATAACATACATCCGCACCTACGAGGGCTGGACTTTCCTGGCAGTGATCGTCGACCTTTACTCACGGCAAGTGGTTGGCTGGGCGATGCAGTCCCAGATGACCACCGACCTTGTGCTACAGGCACTGGTATTGGCGGTGTGGAAGCGAAAGCCTGCTGCGGGCCTGATCATCCACTCTGACCAAGGCAGCCAGTTCACGAGCAGCGACTGGCTATCGTTGCTGAAGCAGCATGGCATGGTTCCAAGCATGAGTCGGCGTGGAAACTGCCATGACAACGCGGTGGTTGAGAGCTTTTTCAGTGCACTGAAGAAGGAGCGGATCAAGCGACGGATCTACCCGACCCGGAACGAGGCGCGCTCGGATGTATTCAATTACATCGAGATGTTTTACAACCCAATCCGACGCCACGGTTCCGCTGGCAACCTAGCCCCTGTAGAGTTTGAACGGCGCTACGCGCAAAGCGGCTCATGAATGTCTACGGAAGTCTGGCCGGTCCA
>NZ_QAIJ01000308.1:12150-15665 GCF_003060985.1 Stenotrophomonas sp. HMWF023 | reverse complement strand
CTCCCGCCCCTGTCGGGGCAGCCCCTCAACAGAGGGGCTTGTTCCTCCAGCTGCGGCAGTAGATCCACGCCATGCGTGGATGTCTCGGCCCGCTCGAGTCGACTATCCGCCCGTGGCCCAGCCTCCCGCTGCCCCCGTCCCCAGCGCCCTCACCTTTCGCTGAACAGCTGGTTCAAGGCCACATACCCCGGTGCACCCTCGGGCATCACCATCGCGCCGCCGAGAAAATCCGTGGTCGCCGCAGCCATCGCCGTCCATGCGTGCATGAACAACGCGGGCCCTGCGCTCAGCCGCCGCACGCCGGCCTGCGACAGCGCGGCAAAAGACGCCATCCCCGGCAGCCACATCAGGTTGAGAGGCAGCGGCACGGCGCCGGCAACCGCAGCAGCCTCGTCCAGCGCGCGCAGTCCCGGCACGAAGCCGCCGTCGGCACCGGCACGTGCATAGGCCTGCAGCCGATCGATGCTCATCCTGGCTGCTTCATCGCCTTCGGCCAGGCCGCGCAGATACACATCGGTGCGCGCATTGATGAACAGCGATCGCCCGCCAAGCGCCGAGCGGATGGCGGTGATCTTGTCCACCAGCGCCGCAGGGTTGCCTGCGCCGTCTTCGATGTTGATCCCGACCACACCTGCATCGGCCAGGCGCAGCACCCTCGCAGCGACCACGTCGGGGGCATCGCCGTAGCCGTCCTCGATATCGACCGTGACCGGCAACGAGGTCACACCAACGATTTCGGAAACCCGCTGCAGCAGCGCGGTATCAGGCAGCGCACCGCCATCGGCATGACCGCAGGACCACGCCATCGCAGCACTCGATGTTCCCACCGCGAGAGCCCCCTGCTGCTGGACCAGGCGGGCGCCACCGGCATCCCATACGTTGGGCAGCACGTAAAGACCGGCGCCTTGGTGGAGTTTTACGAAACGGGCATGAGCATTCGACATGGAACCTCCTGATGACGGGGACCTGCAGTCTGCGCCCGAACCGGTTTCCGGGCTCGCCATGTTCGGACATCAATGGCACGGACCTCGCGCACAATGTGCCCGCCACCACCATGACGTGCATTCATGACACCTCGCCCCTACAACTGCAGCGACATCACCGCCTGCCTGTCGATCTTCGACAGCAACGTGCCCACCTATTTCGCCCCCCAGGAGCGAGGAGACTTCGAGCGCTTCCTGCATGAACACGCCGCGCAGTGCGCATTCCAGGTGATCGAGGTCGAGGGCCAGGTGGTGGCCTGTGGCGGCCTCTGGAACTGCGGCGAAGGCCGCACCAGCTTCTGCTGGGGCATGGTTGAACGAGGTCGCCACAGACAGGGGCTGGGACGCGCGCTGGCAGTGGCCCGCTTGCGCCAGGCAGCAGCAGACCCGTCGATCCAGCGCATCACGCTCAGCACCAGCCAGCACACGCAGGGCTTCTATGCCGGTCTCGGCTTCCAGGTGGTACGCGTGGTGGCCGACGGCCACGGCGCCGGGATCGACGCCGTGGAAATGGAGCGGGTGCTGTAGCCCCCCGCTCCCGACGGATCCACGCATGCCGTGGATCTACCGTTGGCACGCCAGCTCAGAACCCGACGCGCAGGTTCAACTGGCCACCGATATCGTTGCGACCGTCGCCATGCTGGCCCTGCACGAACAGCGACAGCTGGCTGCTGCGTCCCAGGCCGACCGCTACGCCGACCTGGCTGACCAGCGCATTGCGCGCCATCACGGCACTGTAGGCATCGAACGCATTGCCACCGACGGCGAAACTCTGCCGGCTGGCCACGTCGGTGTCACCGGACGCGTGTTGCCAGCCCAGTCCGACCGTCAACTGTGCCGGATAGCGCTCGCCGCTGCCCACATCCCAGCGGCCGCGTACGCCGACGGTGCTGACGTTGAGCGTGTCCTTGCCGCCCTCCAGTACCAGTGCTGCGCTGCCGCCCTGCTCCACCGCGCGATCGCTGTCCACCCAGTGCTTGGTGAACTGCACGTACGGCTGTAGCTGCGTCCTGCCATGGGTCCAGGTCCAGCTGCCTTCGATCTGGGCGATGGTGACATCCGAATCCTGGCGGCTGTGCAGGGTCTGTCCCAGCAGCGGCACTTCACGCGTGGTGCGCGTGCGGTAATCGCCTCGCGACACGCTGCCACCAACCGCAAACCCGTTGTTCCACTCACCCTGCGCATACAGTCCATAGGTGTTGCCACGCAGGCGTGCACGCGACTGGCGATCGTACAGCCGCGTATCCAACCGCTCGCTGCCCGCCGCCGCACCCAGCACCACATGCTCGCCGAGCTTCCAGTCGACGCCGGCCATCAGTGCATTGCGGTTGGCACGGATCTCGTCACCGTTGCCATCGCCGTCCTGCTTGAACACCTTGCCGCTACCGGCCAGCCATGCCGAAGCGCGCTCGCCACGCACCGTCGGCAGCTCGCTGCCCAGACGCTGGCGGATGCCCTCTTCCAGGTAGTTGTCGTACAGCAGCACTGCACGGCTGGCCGCATGCACTTCACCGGAGAGCTGGTTGAAGGCGTTGCGCGCGGTGGCGGTGTCGTAGGCCAGCAGCGTGTTGTACAGGCCCAGCGCCGCGCCGGTCTGCGGCAGGCTGTCCAGCGCCGATGCCACGCCCAGCTGGTTGCGGGTCTGCGCCGCCGTGACGAAGGCCGCTGTCTGCTTCACATCGATCTTCAGCTGCGCGGCATTCGGTGTGTAGACCGGGCTCAGTGAGAGGAACGCAGAGGTGGTGGTGGGTGGCACGAACTGCCCGCTGACGCCGCCGCCTGCATTGATGATCGTGTACTGCTGGCCCTGCTGGTAGCTGGTGTTCGGGTCGATGGCGTTGACCACCACCGATGCACCGCCGATGTTCGCGCTGCCGCCCACCTGCACCACGTCACTGCCGGTAGCACCCAGATCGACCGACAGCGTGCTGCCCGGCGCCAGGGTGAGATTGCCACCCACGGTGATCGTGCCCGTACCGTTGCCGCCACTGCTGCCATTGCCTGGGCCGTTGCCCGGCGACAGCACGCCGCCATTGCTCACGGTCACGCCGCCAGCGCTGCCACCGATGGTGCCGGTACCCGACAACGTGGTGCCGCTGCCGATGGTCCATTGGCCACCGATGGTGCCGGTGACATTCAGGCCGCCGCCGGTGACCTGGCCGGTACCGGTGAATCCGCCACTGTTGCCGCCCAGGTTGAGCGGGCCCAGGCCGGCCTGCACGATGCTGCCCGTACCACTGATGCTGCCACCCAGTGTCGTGGTGCCGCCGGTGTTGACCACCAGGCCACCGTTGTTGGTGATGTTGCCGGTGATCGCGCCGCTGGCGCCGCCGTTGCCGATCTGCACGATGCCACCAGCGTTGATCGTGGTGCCGCCGGTATAGGTGTTGTTGCCGGTAAGGGTCAGCGTGCCGCTGCCCGCCTGGGTCAACCCGCCGCTGCCACTGACCACGCCGCCAAGCGTGGTGTTGCCGCCGACATTGAACACCAGGCTGCCGTTGTTGCTGACGTTGCCGGCGATCGCGCCGCTGG
>NZ_QAIJ01000308.1:5058-12138 GCF_003060985.1 Stenotrophomonas sp. HMWF023 | reverse complement strand
GTGTTGATGGTGGTACCGCCGGTGTAGGTGTTGTTGCCGGTCAAGGTCAGCGTGCCGGCTCCGGCCTGGGTCAGCCCGCCGCTGCCACTGACCACGCCACCGAGCGTGGTGTTGCCACCGACGTTGAACACCAGGCTGCCGCTGTTGCCGACGTCGCCGATGATCGCCCCCGTTGCACCACCATTGCCCACCTGCAGGGTGCCACCGCTGTTGATGGTGGTGCCGCCGGTATAGGTGTTGTTGCCGGTCAGGATCAGCGTACCGCTGCCGGCCTGGGTCAGGCCACCGCTGCCGCTGAGAGTCCCACCGAGTGTCGTGTTGGCCGACAGGTTGACCACCAGCGCACCGTTGTTGGTCACGTCGCCGACGATCGCACCGGTCGCGCCGCCATTGCCGATCTGCAACGTGCTGCCACCGTTGATGGTGGTGCCACCGGTGTAGGTGTTGTTGCCGGTCAGGGTCAACGTGCCGGTGCCGGTCTGCACCAGGCCACCGCTTCCACCGATGGTGCCGCCGAAGGTGGTGCTGGTATTGCTGCCGCCGGTGGTCAGGGTGGAACCGCCCAGCACCACGTTGCCGCTGGCAACACCGGCCAGGCCACCGATGCTCTGGTTGCCGGCCGCACTGATGTCCAGCGTTCCGGCGCCGGCCAGATTCACCGTGCTGGCCGAGGACAGGCTGCCACCGGCGGCGACTGCCAGGGTGCCGCTGTTGATCGTCGTGGTACCGGTGTAGCTGCTGGCACCGCCCAGGGTCACCGTCGCTGCGCCATCCTTGAGCAGGCTGCCACTGCCGGCGATATCGCCGTCCAGCGTCAGCGGCGTGCCGCCCAGCAGGGTCAGCGTGCCGCTTGCCAGCTGCACGTTGTTGCCCAGGGTCAGCGGCACTGTGCCGTCCAACGTGGCATCGCCGCCCACGGTCAGCGCGCCGGTACCCAGGGCACCATTGCTGCCCAGCGACAGGCCACCGGCATTGAGCGCCACTCCACCGCCGAAGGTGTTGCTGCCGGTCAGGCCGAGCACGCCCGCACCGTTCTTGATCAGGCCACCGGTGCCGCTGATGTCGCCGGCGAACGTGCTGTTGCCCGCTGCATTGGTGGTCAGCGTGTTGCCGCCAAGACTGATCGTGCTGCCGGCGGCGCCGGACAACGTACCGATGGCCTGATTGCCACCGCTGGAGATATCAAAACCGGTACCGGCGTTGGCCAGGTTCACCGCGCCTGTTGCGGCCAGGCTGCCACCGGCACCGATCGCCAGCGTGCCGGCGTTGATGGTGGTGCCGCCAGTGAAGGTGTTGGCGCCGGTCAGAGTTTCGGTACCGGTGCCGGCCTTGATCAGGCCACCGGTACCGCCGATCGAACCACTGAACACACCGTTGCTGGCATCGCCGATGGTCAGCGTGTTCGCGCCGAGGTTGACCGTGCCATTGCCGATCAGTGTGCCGAATACCTGCGTGCCACTGCCCGCTGAAAGATCGAAGGTGGCACCCGTGGCCAGATTGACGATGCCGCCTGCGTTGAGGCTCGCACCGGCACCGAGCGCGAGCGTGCCCGCATTGATGTTGGTCCCGCCGGTATAGGTGTTGGTGCCGTTCAACGTGAGGGTAGCAACGCCGTCCTTGGTCAGGCTGCCGGTGCCCGACAGGTCGCCATTGAGCGTGAGATCGTTGCTGCCCAGTACGGTCAGGCCCGCGTTGAGCACGATGTTGTTGGCCAAGGCCACTGCACTGCTGGAATCGAGCGTGGAAGCGCCGCCGACAGTCAGCGCGCCGGTACCCAGCGCAGCGTTGTTGCCCACCACCAGCCCGCCGGCATTGAGGGTGACGCCGCCACCGAACGTGCTGGCACCGTTGAGCGTCTGCACGCCGCTGCCATTCTTGACCAGTCCACCGCTGCCGGTCAGGCCACCGTTGAAGGTCGCGTCGGTGGTGCCTCCCAGGGTCAGGCTGTTGCCGCCCAGCGACACCGTGCTGCCGGCCACGCCCGCCAGCGAACCGATGCTCTGGTTGCCACCGGCAGAGATATCGAACGTGCCGGTACCGGCCAGGTTCACCGCACCGCTCGGCGACAGGCTTCCGCCCGCGCCGATCGCCAGCGTGCCGCTGTTGATGACGGTACCGCCGGTGAAGGTGTTGCCGCCGGTCAGGGTGACCGTTGCCGCGCCATTCTTGATCAGGCCGCCATCGCCGGAGATCGCCCCACCCAGGGTCAGCGCATTGCTGCCCAGCAGGTTGAGCGTAGCGCCCGCCAGCAGGCCGATGTCGTTGCCGAGGTTCGCGGCGATGCTGCTGTCCAGCGACGCGTTGGCGCCCACGGTCAGCGCGCCGGTACCCAGCGCACCATTGTTGCCGACCACCAGGCCACCGCCATTGAGTGCCACGCCGCCACCGAAGGTGTTGGCACCGCCCAGCGTCTGGATGCCCGTACCGTTCTTGATCAGCCCACCGGTCCCACCGATCACGCCATTGAAGGTGCCGTTGTCGGTGCCGCCGAAGGTCAGCGTGTTGCCACCCAGCGCCACCGTGCTGCCGGCGACGCCGTTGAGCGCGCCGATCGCCTGGTTGCCAGCGGCCGAGATGTCGAAGCCGGTACCCGGTCCGGAAAGCGTAACCGCGCCTGTTGCCGCCAGGCTGCCACCGGCACCGATCGCCAGCGTGCCCGCATTGATCAGCGTGCCACCGGTGAAGGTGTTGGCACCGGTCAGTGTTTCAGTGCCGGTGCCCTCCTTGATCAGGCCACCGGTACCGGCGATGGAACCGCTGAAGACACCGTTGGTCGGTCCGCCGACGGTGATCGAGTTCGCGCCCAGGTTGACCATGCCATTGCCGGTCAGGGTGCCGAAGGTCTGGTTGCCGCTGCCCGCAGAGAGATCCAGCGTAGCGCCGGTGGCCAGGTTGACGATGCCGCTGGCGGCCAGGCTTGCACCTGCCCCCAGTGCCAGCGTGCCGGCATTGACGTTGGTGCCGCCGGTATAGGTGTTCACGCCATTGAGGGTGAGCGTGGCAGCACCATTCTTGGTCAGGCTACCAGCGCCGGAGATCACCCCGTTGAGCGTCAGCGCGTTGCTGCCCAGCACCGTCAAGCCGGCGTTGAGTGTGATGTTGTTGACCAGCGTCGCTGCCAGGCTGGTGTCGAGCGTTGCCGCACCACCCACGGTCAGCGCACCGCTGCCCAGCGCCGCGTCATTGCCGATCACCAGGCCACCGGCATTGAGGCCGACGCCGCCGCCGAAGGTGTTGGCGCCGGACAGGGTCTGCACCCCTGCGCCCACCTTGACCAGGCCACCGCCTCCGCTGATCTCGCCGCCGAACACCGCATTGGTGGCGGTGCCGAAGGTCAGTGAATTTCCGCCCAGCGCGACCGTCGAATCGAGCACGCCATTCAGCGCACCGATGGTCTGGCCGCCGGTTGCCGCCGATATGTCAAAGCCCGCCCCAGCACCGCCGAGGGTGACGTCACCACCGACAGCCAGGCTGCCACCTGCGCCAAGTGCCAGGGTTCCAGCGTTGATCGTGGTACCGCCGACGTAGGTGTTCGCATTGGTCAGGGTCAACGAGGCCGCACCATTCTTGACCAGTGCACCATTGCCGGCCACCACACCGCCGAGCGTCAGCGCATTGCTGCCCTGCAGGGCAAGCGTGGTACCCGAAGCCAGGTTGATCGCGTTGCCTACGGTGTAGGCTGCGGCAGTATCCAGCGTTGCATTGCCGCCGACGTTGAGCGCGCCCGTTCCCAGAGCGCCGGCATTGCCCAGCTGCAGGTTGCCACCGTTCAACGCCAGGCCGCCACTGAAGCCGTTGGCGTTGCCGAGGGTCAATGTACCGGCGCCGTTCTTGACCAGACTGCCGGTACCGGACACTACGCCACCGAGCGTCAGTGCGTTGCTGCCGATCAGCGTCAGTGCCGAGCCTGCGCCGAGGTTGACCGCATTGGTCAGATCAAGCGCAACACTGCCATCCAGGCTGGCGTTCGCAGCAACGTTCAGCGCGCCGGTTCCAAGCGCTCCACTGTTGCCCAGCAGCAGGCCGCCGCCCGCCAGGCTCAGGCCGCCACCAAAGGTATTGGCACCATTGAGCGTCAACACCGTGGCGCCGCTCTTCACCAGGCCACCGTCGCCGGACACCACGCCGCCCAAGGTGACGTTCTGGCTGCCGGGGAGCGTGAGGATCGCACCGGTACCCAATGCAACGTCGTTGGTCAGGTTCAGCGCGGTCGATCCGTCCAGCGATACGTTGCCACCGATGTTCAGCGCGCCGGTCCCGGCCGCTGCACTGCTGCCCAGCAGCACGCTGCCGGCATTGAGGTTCAGACCTCCGCTGAAGCCATTGGCGCCGTTCAAGGTCAACAACGAGGCGCCGTTCTTGGTGAGGCTGCCGACGCCGGAGATGTCGCCGGTCAGGGTGATGTTGTTGCTGCCCCCCAACGTCAGCTCCGCGCCGAGGTTGACGAGGTTGCCCAGGTTGAGCGCGGTAGTGCCGTCCAGCGTCGCAGCACCGGTGATGCTCAGCGCGCCGGTTCCCAGCGCGCCGCTGTTGCCCAGCAGCAGCCCGCCGGCATTGAGCGCGACGCCGCCGGTAAAGGTGTTTGCACCGGTCAATGTCTGTACGCCACTGCCGTTCTTTACCAGGCCTCCGCCGACGCCACTGATCACACCGGCAAAGGTCTGGTTGGTCGCGCTGCCAAAGGCAAGCGTGTTCGCGCCCAGAGCCACGGTGGTACCTGCCACGCCGGACAGTGCACCGATGGTCTGATTGCCCCCCAGGGAAAGATCCAGCGCCGCCCCTGCGCCCGACAGGTTGACCGCGCCGGTCGCGGCCAGGCTGCCACCACTGCCCAGCGCCACCGTCCCGGCAGCCACGTTCAGGCCGCCGTTGAAGGTATTGGCGCCGGTCAGCGTCAGGGTCGAAGCGCCACTCTTTATCAGGCCGCCGTTGCCACCCAGGACGCCGCCCAGCGTCAGCGGCTGGCCGCCCAGCACGTTGAGCGAACCACCCGCGGCAAGGTTGATGTTGTTGGTCAGGTTCAACGCGGCGCTTGCATCCAGCGTGGCGGCATTGTTGATGTCCAGCAGGCCGGTACCCAGTGCCGTGTTGCTGCCCAGCAGCAGGTTGCCGCCATTGACGACCACACCGCCGCCGAATGTGTTGCCGCCATTCAACGTCAGCAGTGCGGCGCCGTTCTTGACCAGGCTGCCGTCGCCGGAAATCATACCGTTGAACACCAACGGCTGCCCGCCCTGCAGCGCCAGCGAACCTCCGGCGCCAAGCGAGACGTCGTTGCCCAACGAAAGCGCGGTTGTGCCATCCAGAGTGACTTCAGCACCGACGCTCAACGTACCTGTGCCCAGCGCGTTGTTGTTGCCCAGCAGCAGCCCGCCCCCGTTGAGGGCCACGCCGCCGGTAAGCGCGTTGCTGCCCAACAGGGTCTGTATGCCGGCACCCACCTTGATCAAGCCGCCCGTGGTGCCGGTGAAGTTGCCGGCGAAGCTGGTGTTTCCGAGCCCGCCGAGGGTCAATGTGTGAGTGCCCAGGCTGACCGTACCGCCAAGCCCGGCCAGCGAACCAACGGTCTGGTTGGCCGCCGCGGTGAGGTCCAGCGTCGTACCGGTGGCCAGCGTCAACGCACCGGTGGACGACAGATTGCCGCCGGCACCGATCGCCAGCGCGCCTCCGGTGATCGAGAAACCACCGGTCAGTGAATTCGCGCCGCCAAGGGTCAGCGTGCCCGCACCGCTCTTGATCAGGTTGCCCGCGCCGGACAGCGAGCCATTGAGGGTGACCGCATTGCTGCCGAGCAGATTGAGGTTGCCACCGCCGTTGACGACGATGTTGTTGGCGAGGTTGAAGGCACCGCTGGTATCCAGCGATGCGGTGCCGCCTACCGTCAGGTTGCCGCTGCCCAGTGCGCCCGCATTGCCCAGCAGCAAGCCACCGGCGTTGAGGTTGACGCCGCCGAAGAACAGATTCGCGCCGCCCAGGCTCACTACACCGGCATTGGTCACGGTGAGGCCACCGGCCCCGGAGAGCACGCCACTCAGGCTGAAGGCGTTGGTGCCGCCCAGCGTCAGTCTGCCCGTGTTGAGTGAGAAGGGATTTGCAAGCGTAAGCCCGGCCGTCGAGGCTGCGATGGCACCGCCATTGACGTTGAAGGTACCCGCCCCGAACGAAGCTGCGTTGTTGAAATTGACCAGGCCGTCGTTGATCGTAGCGCCGGTTCCGCTCCAGGCGCCCAGCAGGTTCCAGGTGCCGCTGTTGACGGTCAGGTTTTCGAATCCGGTATAGGTGCCCCAGTTGAGGTCGGTCACCGCCCCGCCGGTACCCGTGCCAGGGCCCAAGGTGTTGTTCTGCAGCAGCAGACGATCGTTCAGGCTGTTGCCACCATTGACGATACCCGCCGCCGCCAGGTTGACGTTGATACCCGAGATCACACCTGCGGTTCCGACACCGGCATTGACCACACTGGAGCCCGACACCGCGGTAAAGCTGTTGCCTCCGGCAGAGTTGCCCAGGTGCGCACTGCCGTTGAGCGTGCCGGCGTTGATGAAGGTGTTGCCGGTCGGCGCGCTGGTGGCTTCGAATCCGATACGGCCGGTGATGGTGCCGGTATTGGTGAAATGGGTCTGCGCACCGCCATAACTGACTATCGCGGTGGCATCGGCAGTGGTGAACAGTCCCACTCCGAGAATGGACATGTCCACGATGCCGTCGTTGCTGATGTTGGTGACACCGCCGGACGCGTTCTGCACCACCAGTGCTTGCCCACCAATACCCAGCAGCGAGCCGATGTTGACCAGGCCCTTGATGCTGCCGCCGGACTGGTTGTTGACGTTGATGGTGTTGCCACCAGCCGTGTTGTTGCCCAGCGACATACCTGCTGCCGCAAGACTCAGGCCACCGTTGAGGGTGGGATCGATCGTGCCCTGGTTGTTCACGGTGATGCCGTTTCCGGACAGCCTTACCGCAGTGCCACCCAGCAGCGGCGGCACGCTGAGCACCGCGCCGGTCTGGATGTTGAGGGTCACGCCATTCGTGTTGTCGTTCAGTACGTTGGTATTGGACCCGGTCGCGCAGGTAATCACCGTA
>NZ_QAIJ01000308.1:0-5048 GCF_003060985.1 Stenotrophomonas sp. HMWF023 | reverse complement strand
TTTACCGCCTCCCGTCGGATTCTGGGTGATTTCCGAGGCCACCTGCATCACGCCAAGGGCACGGTTGAAGACCAGACGGTAAATGCGGTTCATCGGTAAATCTCCATGAATTGACCGGTGGCACAGCAGGCAGGTTTTTTTTGAGGTGATGTCGTCCCGCCCTGCTCCACCCGGGGAACAAGACCTGCGGTATCAACCCTGGAAAACGATCACACTTTCACGTCAGAGCGTTGCAGGAACTGCGCCCCTGCACGTCCGTCACCGCGAAAACTCCCCGGTTTCGCTTGACGAATGGGCGCACTGTGCGACCGTCGCCGCCAGCACCACGTGAATCCGGCACGTTATTTTCATGATGGCCGTCAAATAATCACGGCAGTCGTCACGACTTTGCCGAAAATGCACATTCTCTTGTTCCGGCAAAACGGGAATATCCCTATTCCCGCCGCACCCGTTACCGGCCTCAGCTGCTGGAGAGTTTCATCAGCACCAGGCCGGCGACGATCAGTACCGCCGCGCCAATCCGCATCGGGTTGACCTGCTCCCCCAGGAACACGATGCCGACCACGAAGGCACCGACCGCGCCGATACCGGTCCAGATCGTATAAGCGGTGCCCAGCGGCAGGCTGCGCATGGCGACGGCCAGCAGCCAGAAGCTGGCGATCATGCCGACGATGGTGATGACGGTGGGGGTGAGTTTGGTGAAGCCTTCAGATTGCTTCATCGACACGGCCCAGACGATTTCCAGCAGGCCGGCAAACAACAGATAGATCCAGGCCATGACAGCCCTCCTTTGGTAGGGCCAGGCCGTCCTGGTCATTGAATCCCGATGTGGGGGAGGTCGTTCCTCCTGCGGCCGGATTCTAGCAACGGCGGCAGCCCTGGGCCGATGCCGCAGGCAACGGGTTACATCGGATTCAGCGCGTGAAGCTGGCGTCAGCACCCATGCCTGCGCTAGAATGCGCGTCTGCCATCGGTCAACTGATGCGCAGTCCGGCTGTGGTCTCCGGCGCACGACGCGCTGCTTCCCCTGATCCGTGAATCGGCCGCCTCCGGGCGGCCAACGTCTCTATGGTGGCCCCGTCGGCCCCTCGCGACGCTAGGTCGAAAACTCCGCCAGGGCCGGAAGGCAGCAACGGTATCGATCGACGCGGGCGCCGAGGTCAGCCGGCGGGGCCACCGCCTTTTCAGGCGATACCCCGCTCTGGTAGATGCCAACCTTGGTTGGCGCCCTTCGCCGGGCATGGCCGGGCGCTATCGTGCCTCGGGCGTACCCTGATGGAACGCCACCCGCCAGCCTGTTGAATGCATACGCCACAGCGAGCTGCGCAGCACCCAGCGCTGCGGTTGACCATCGACGTGATAGCGACTGCGGTAACGCACCTGGGCCAGCCCCTCTGCCAGCATCCACACGGTGTACTGGTCCGACTCGATCACCACCTGCGCACGCTCCAGCGGGATCTCTTCCAGCGCGGCTTCACGGCCGTAGCACTGGCCGGAGCTGCCGATCTCGCTGAAATCCTCATCCAGCAATGCCGCCAAGCGCTGATGATCTGCGCGCAGCTGCGGGCAATGCAGCGCACGTTCCAGCCGCTCCAGCTCGGCAGCCAACGCCGGCATTGCGGCGTGGCCAGCGCTGCTCACGGCGGATCCTGCGCCAGCACGTGCGGGGTGGTCGGCGGGGCCAGCACAACGCACTGGCCGGGCTGTGCCACCCGGTGCCCGCGTTCGGCCAGGGCCTGGCCATCGGCCACGCTGGCGTAGTGGTACAGCATCATCCGTGCCTGCAGTTCGGCGCTGTACTCGCGTTCCAGGTCATCCACCCCGGTATGCGAAGGATTGCCATGCAACCCGCAATCGTGGGCGATCAGTTCATTGTCGTTGGCAAAGCGCGCCAGCATTTCCGGAATCGGCCGGGTATCGCCACTCCAGGTCAGCGCGCCCTGCAGGCGCAGGCCATAGGCCGTCTCCGGCCAGTGGTGGCGCACCGGGAACACCTCCAGGCGCACGCCTTCGTGCCAGAACGCATCGCCCACCACGATCAGCTGGAAGGCATCCCAGAAGTTGGCACCGCCCTCTGCCAGCACGTTCGGGTAATCGCCGATGCGCTTGTGCAGCAATGGCACCACGGTGGCCGGCACGTACAGGCGCACCTTGCCGCGCCGCTGCGCGCTGAAGAAGGTATCCACGAACAGCCGTTCGAAACCGGCCACGTGGTCCAGGTGTACATGGGTGACGAACAACGCCTGAGGCAGATGCCCGTAGTGCGCCTTGAACGCGGTCAGGCCTTCACCACCACAGTCGATGGTCAGCCACGGCCGTCCATCACGCTCGATCACCGACATCGGCGAACCCAGCTCGACCGCCGACGCATTGCCGACGCCGAGGAAACGCAACGACCAGTCCATCAGGTGCCCCGGTTCCAGGCCATGTCATAGGCGCGACGCAGGCGCGCGTAGTCTTTTTCCACGTCTTCCACGCTGCGCTCGCCGCGCAGCTTGATCAGCGAGCGCAGCAGGCGCTTGAGATTGCGCTCGCGCCAGGCCGTGGCCGGGATGCGGATCACCCCGCGATCGAAGTCGATCAGCCAGCCATGGCCGTTGCCGTCGAACAGGATGTTGTGCGCGTTGAGATCGGCATGGTCCAGGCCGGCACGGTGGAAGCGCGCGATCATCCGCCCGGTTTCCTCCCACGGCGCACCGCGCCCGGCCACCAGTGCGCGGTCGGCCAGCGAGCGCACCCCTTCGATCCGTTCCATCAGGATCGCGGCGCGGTAGCGCAGGCCCTCACGCATGTAGAAGGCGGCAATCGGCCTGGGCACCGGCAGCTTCTTCTCGCGCAGTGCGCGCATCAGCCGGAATTCGGCAAAACTGCGGGTCCGGTCCGCCCCCCGCCAGATGTACTGGTCGTGGCTGATCCGGGCCGCCAGCCCCCCGCGCAGGTAGTGCCGCAGCACGCTGGGACCGAACGGCGCATCCACGAACCAGGCGCTGCCGCGGCCGCCCTCACCCACCGGCCGGGCCTTGCCGGCCCAGTGCTGTGGCGAGAACAGACCGATGTCGGCTTGCCGCAGCCGCTCGCGGTCGAACAGAATGGCCCCGATGCCGCGACCCTCGCGGCATGGCGTCAGCGCTTCATTGGCGTCGAATGCGACCATTCCTTTGAGTCTAACAACACATGGCATCAGCGTCCTCCTCCTTGTGTCTTCTGCGCCTGTCCGCTCTTGGCGATGTGACCCACGTAGTGCCGCTGGTGCGCACCCTGCAGGCCGCGCGCCCGGACACGCCGATCCACTGGATCATCGACAAGGTCGGGCAGAAGCTGCTTGATGGCCTGCCGGGCGTCACCTTCCACGCCTACGACAAGAAGACCGGCATGGCCGGGGTGAAGGAACTGCGCAAGCAGCTGCCGCCCGGGCGTTTCGAGGCGCTGCTGCAGATGCAGGTGGCATTCCGCGCAAACGTGCTGTCGGCCTTCATTCCTGCCGAGCGTCGCATCGGTTACGACCGCAGCCGCTCCAAGGACCTGCACGGCCTCTTCATCAACGAACGCATCGCTGATCGCCCGGGCATCCATGTGCTCGACGCCATCGGCAGCTTCTGCGAGCCGCTGGGCCTGCGCCAGACCGACGTCAGCTGGGACCTGGCCGTGCCGCAGGCCGCCTATGACTGGGCCGCTGCGCAATGGCAGGACGATGGCCAGCCGGTGCTGATGATCTCGCCCTGCTCCAGCCACGTGCGCCGCAACTGGTACGCCGACCGCTATGCCGAGGTCGCCAACCATGCCGTCGCGCGCGGCTGGCGGATCGTGCTGTGCGGCGGCCGCAGCGAACTGGAGCGCAGCATGGCCGACGCCATCCTGGCCCAGCTGGACGTTCCGGCGCTGGACCTGGTCGGCAAGGACACGCTCAAGCAGTTGCCAGCATTGCTGGCCCGCGCCAACCTGGTGATGACGCCGGACTCGGGCCCGATGCACATCGCCAACGCGATGGGCACCAAAGTGCTGGGCCTGCATGCGGCCAGCAACCCGAACCGCAGCGGCCCGTACTCGGACCGCCGCTACTGCGCGGACCGCTACGACGACGCAGCGCGCAAGTACCTGGGCAAGCAGGCAGCCGACCTCAAGTGGGGCACCAAGATCGAATTCGACGACGTGATGGAACTGATCACCGTCGAGGACGGCATTGCCGCGTTCGAGCGCTACGTGGCCGACCACCTGGGGTAAGTGGCGGACCGAACGGTTGAGCGGGATCTGATTGGTGCGGACCTTGGTCCGCACCGTCCCGCAGCCCGGCGGCTGCATCCACGCATGGCGTGGATCCATTGCATCGGGCTACGTGGGATTACGCGCGCTGCGTGTAGTCCTGGTAGGACTTTTCTTCCACGTAGGCCGAGCCCAGCGCCAGGTTGATCGCCTTCTTGATCCGCGCGCGTTCGTCGTTGCGCAGGTACACGCTGCGCGCCAGGTCGATGAACCCCTGATCGAAGGCCTGCGCCTTGTCCTTCAGGCGGATGTCGTCCTCGATCTCCCACAGCTGCTCGTTGACCGTCTTCAGCTCGGCACGCAGCTTGGCGATGTCCTTCACTGCCGCCGGGTGCGCCATCCAGGTGGTCTCCAGCGCGGACAGCTCCTTGCGGACGTTGACCAGCTTGCCTTCGTCACTGATGCGCTCGGACTTGATCTGCAGGATCGAGATCTTGTCCAGCAGCTCGCCGAATGAAACGGGGACGAGGATTTCAGCGGTCATCGAGGGAGCTCCAGCAGGTGATGCGCACATGGTAACCCGTGCCGCGCGAACGCTTCGCCCCTTCGTTGCATGGGTCCTCAAGGCAGGACTGGGGGAGAACCCGCTGTCCATCCGTTAGTGATCGGGAGAGACGGCCTGCGCGCTGGACTCTCCCGACCCGACCCCGACGGACTGGAGCGCTGCACTCCCTGCGCTCACACCGTAACGCGTTGATATCACGCGATATCAGCACGTTCATGCAGCGGGGAAGTGGCGGGACCGCACTTCACCCCTCTGCCGTGGAACTCCGCATGCACCCATTTCC
>NZ_QAIJ01000307.1:0-13096 GCF_003060985.1 Stenotrophomonas sp. HMWF023 | reverse complement strand
CTGTTCGGATGGGTAATGAAGTACAGTTGTCGATATCCACTGCTTGCGGTATACGCCACGTTCCTGTTTTTCACCTTTCCTCGATGGATGGCATACAGCGTCAACATCATGTTCAAGGCTGGCACCTTGCTGTTGATTGCTTTCATCCTCGTTCGATTCGTTTCAATGGCGAGCAGGGGCTCTGCTCGTATTGGCCGATCCTGATGGCCGACTTCTGAGTTGGGAGCTCCAATGCATCGAATATACAAAATGACCTGGGTCCTGCGCGCGTTAGTTTACAAGTTGATATTCGGATCCTTCGGAATGCCGGGCTATTTGGGTCGCCCGGTATTCATTCTTGGTCCTGGTCGAATGTCGTTTGGCAGGAAAGTGCGAATTTTTCCGGGCATGAGGGCAGAGTGTTTTGAGGAGGGGGCGCTGACCGTGGGCGACGACGTCTCGATTGGTCAGAATTTCCACGTCATCTGCAGCTCGGCGCTTTCAATTGGCTCTGGATGTTTAATATCTTCGGGTGTGTTTGTAACTGATACAGACCATCAGTATGAGGATATATCAATGCCAGTAGCGCATCAGCCCGTGACAGTGAAGGCCACCCGCATCGGTGACAACTGCTTTCTCGGAGTCGGCGCCAGAGTTCAGGCGGGCACAATTCTCGGCAATGGGTGCGTCGTCGGAGCCAATGCTGTGGTCAGGGGTAGTTTCCCTCCGCACTCCGTGCTGGTGGGTGCACCAGCGCGTGCAGTCAGACGTTACGACCCCCAGAATTCGGCTTGGATTCGAGTGTCGTCTGCATCCAGCCTGGAGGGCGGGAGATGAGCTATTTATTCAAGTTTTTCTGGGTTGCTCGCTCCCTCCTTTATCGCTGCTTCATGGGCGCGTTCGGGTTCCCGGGATATATGGGGCCGCCAACGTTCATGCTAGGGCTTCGCAGGATGACTATGGGTCGCCGTGTACGGATTTTTCCGGGGCTCCGGGCCGAGTGTCATGGTCAGGGTGAGCTGGTGATCGAGGACGATGTGGCTTTGGGTCAAAGCGTGCATATTACTTGTGGCGAGCGACTTGTTATTGGCCAGGGCACGGTGATTGCTGGATTCGTATCAATCACCGATATTGACCACGATTACCAAGAGGTTGGCGTGCCCGTGATGTCTCAGGGGCATACAACCAAGGAAACCCGCATTGGAAGGAACTGTTTCATTGGAATGGGGGTGCGGATCCAGCCCGGAACCCGTCTGGGAGATGGCTGTGTAGTTGGCGCGAACTCCGTGGTCCGGGGCGAATATCCTGCTAATTCCGTTATTGTCGGCTCTCCTGCGAGAGTCGTGCGGTCCTATGACCCTGGCCAACAGGCGTGGGTGCGAACGGTTAACCATTAATAAGAGGTTGTGTGATGAGCGTTTCCATTTCTGAGAAGATAGTCGTCGGCAACGACCTCCCCTTCGTCCTGTTCGGCGGCCTCAATGTCCTTGAAGACCTCGATTCCACGCTTTTCGCTGCTGAAAAGTATGTCGAGGTCACCCGCGAACTGAACATCCCCTATGTGTTCAAAGCGTCGTTCGACAAGGCAAATCGTTCGTCGATCAAGTCCTTCCGTGGCGTCGGCCTGGAGGAAGGCCTTCGCATTTTCCAGGAAGTGAAGGCGCGCTTCGGTGTTCCGGTGATCACCGACGTGCACGAAGTCGCCCAGGCGGACCCTGTGGCTGAAGTGGTCGATGTCCTGCAGATTCCGGCCTTCTTGGCCCGGCAGACCGATCTGGTGAACGCCATCGCCCGCACGGGTCGCGCGATCAACATCAAGAAGCCACAGTTCCTCAGCCCGGGTCAGATGAAGAACATCGCCAGCAAGATTCGTGAGGCCGGCAACGAGCGGATCATTCTGTGCGAGCGTGGCGCCCAGTTCGGCTACGACAACCTGGTGGTCGACATGCTGGGCTTCCGCGAGATGATCGAGGCCACCGGTGGCCTGCCGGCCATCTTCGATGTGACCCACAGCCTGCAGCGCCGCGACTCCGGCAGCGAGGCCTCGGGTGGCCGTCGGCGCCAGGTGGTCGAACTGGCCCGCTCCGGCATGGCGGTCGGCCTGGCAGGCCTGTTCCTGGAAGCCCATCCGGACCCCGACAACGCGCGTTGTGACGGGCCGAGCGCGCTGCCGCTGAGTGTGCTCAAGCCGTTCCTGGCCCAGATCAAGGCTGTGGACGATCTGGTGAAGTCGCTGCCCAAGCTCGACATCGCCTGACATGGTGTCCACGAAGTACCAAGGGCCGATCAAGCTGGTCCTGTTCGATGTGGATGGCGTGCTGACTGATGGCGGGCTGCACATTGACGGCAAGGGTGAGCACTTCAAGACCTTCAACGTCCGTGATGGCCTTGCCGTGGCGTTGCTGCGGGTGCATGGCATCCGTTGTGGCGTGCTGTCGGGCAAGGCAAGCCCGTCCCTGGACTTCCGGATCCAGCAGCTGGGCATGGATGTGGCGGTGACTGGCCGTCTCGAAAAGCTCGATGCGTTGGCCGCCATCTGTGGTGATCTTGGCATCAATGAAGCCGAGATCGCCTATGTCGGGGACGACGTCGTGGACCTGCCGTTGGCTGGCCGGGTGGGGCGTTTCTACGCCCCGTCCGACGCGCATCCGCTGGTATTGGCTGCCGCAGATGTGGTGGCCGATGCGCAGGGCGGGCGCGGCGTCGGCAGGGAGGTGGCGGAGAGGGTGCTTGCCGAAGGTGGCGTTGGCCTGAAGGAGGCGTACGCGCCGCTTATCGCCGGATGGAATGCCGCTGGAGCAGTTCAGTAGTCCGCGCAGGGTTGCGCGGTTCATCATCAGAAGGAAACAAGGTATGTCCTCCGTCGTATCGGTCACCGATCACATTGCATCGGCCAAGCGCGTTCTGCAGATCGAGGCATCTGCCGTGGCCGCATTGGCTGGCAGGCTGGATGCGCAGTTCACCCAGGCAGTCGAGCAGATACTGAGCTCGCAGGGGCGCGTCATCGTCTGTGGCATGGGCAAGTCCGGGATCATCGGACGCAAGATTGTGGCCACGCTCGCCAGTACGGGCACTCCCAGCTTCTTCATGCACCCGGGCGAAGCCTTCCATGGCGATTTGGGCATGGTGACCGCTACGGACGTATTCGTCGCGATTTCCTATTCCGGTGAAACCGAAGAGGTGGTGAAGCTGTTGCCGTTCCTGAAAGACAACGGGAACTTCCTGGTAGCCATTACTGGCCGTCCGACGTCGACGTTGGCCCAGGCAGCAGACTGTCACCTTGACGCAGGTGTCGCGCAGGAAGCCTGTCCGCTGGCGTTGGCGCCGACGGCATCGACCACGGCAACATTGGCGATGGGCGATGCGCTTGCGGTTGCGTTGATGGAAGCGCGGGGTTTCCAGCCAGAGAATTTCGCGCGTTTCCATCCGGGCGGCTCCTTGGGCCGGCGTCTGCTTTCCCGCGTTGAACATGAGATGGTCGCGGGCGAACTGCCTCTGGTCGACGCTTCCTCGCCGATGATGGACGTCCTGCAGGTGATTACCCGCTCCAGCCTGGGCTTGGCGATCGTGCAGACCGGGTCGGGGCACGCGATCATCACCGATGGTGATATCCGTCGTGCGCTCGAGCTTCATGGTCGCGAGGTGTTCGACAAGTCGGCTGCCGAGCTGATGACCGCATCGCCGGCACACGTCAGCGTGGGCACGCGGGTGGAAGATGCGCTGGTGCTGATGGAACGACGCAGGATTTCGTCGCTGTTGGTGCTCGACGGCAACAAGCTGGTCGGCGTATTCAAGAAGTAAAGCAAAGAAGGCGCCTGATGAAGGCGCCTTCTTTCTGCATCACTTCTCGATCGCGTCGAAGTTCCTGTAGAAGATCTCCGAATCGCGTTCGGATGTCAGCTGATACAGGCTGTGCGAATGAGCAAGGCGTGCCCCGCCATCCCTGTACAGAGGATTCCACAGGAAATCGGCGCGGGCGCGGGTCGAGCGCGGCAGCATGAAGTCGAACGGCACCGAGAAATAGATGCCCTTGTCGAAGCTGCCTTCACCGAAGTCCTTGGACGAAACGTCGGTCTTGGTGGCGTAGGCGCCCATCGTCACGCCGTTGTCGAAGGCGCGGGCCACCGATACGGTGGCACCCCAATCCTTGGCAAGGTATCGACCTGCACTGACCGCACTGATGATGCGACGCTTGTCGCCCCAGAGGTAATACAGCGTGGCGTGACCGGTTGTGACGCTGTAATCGCGGAAGCTGAAGCGCTGGTCGAAATCGCGCTGCTTGACCCAGTTCAGTTCTGCGCCCAGCGCCCAGCGCTGGTCCATCGGGCGATACAGGATCTCGCCACCCACGCCGCCATACATGTACTCCAGCAGGCCTGCGTAGGCCATGCCGTACAGGTCGCGGCCGAGCTGCTTGGTGCCGGTCAGCTGCAGATTGGGCAGCGTGAAGTCCGAGGTGGTGAGGTACTGGCGCACATACGTACGCACGCGAGGCAGTCGGCTCGGCGCGTCGTACTTGAACTTGTCGTAGTTGTTGTAGGCGTTGTAGCTGGCACTGCCGCTCAACCACAGATTGTCGTTGAAGCGGAAGGTTGCGCCGTACATGGCCGCGACCTGGAACAGAATGAAGCCGTCCGGCCCACCCACAGACTGGCGATAGCCGATGTTGAATCCGCCATCGAAACGTTTCAGCGGTGCCTCGTACAGATTTTCCGAACGCCGTGCATAGGGGGCGCCCATTTCGACATGGCGGCTGAGCGTTGCCAGATCGGTACGGTCGTCCAGGTAGTCGTTGAACGTCTTCCGCTCAAGACTGGTCTCGACAACAGGCAGGCCCTGGCGGACGTTGCGCAGGGTCCACCAGCTGACCTCCTCTGGCGTATGCGGATCGAGGATGCGCGCGGCGCGGCCGATGCCTTGAGCGGGGTAGATGTAGCGGCGCTGTTCGGCGCTGACGATCAACTCTTGTCCACTGCGATCAATACGCTTCACCCGCAGGCCAGCGTTTTCCTCCAGCTCATGGGCGATGGCTGGCCAATCGGTCGTGGCCGGTTCCGCGCCTGCCGGTAGAGCGGTGGCCGCCTTGTCGGTCGTGCTGCTGCGGGCGACCGGTGGCGGGTCCATGAGCTTGGCCATGGGCTTGGCTTGGGCCAGGTTCGATCGCAGCGTGATGCCGACCATGGCAGTATTTCCGCGTTCCCAACCCAGGTGCAGAAGCACGCTGTTGTTGACCGTGAACACTGCGCCGAGGTTGATCGGGGAAGACTGCTTCTGGTTGTTCCGCTGCGGCTCGTTGCGATAATCGTTGCCGTCGTACTCGAGCTTCAGCTGCAGGCGGTCCCACGGAGTCTGGTAGCTGATGCCGCCAAACACGCCGAGACGGCCACGGAACATCGCGCTGGTGTTGAAATCGCCGGGCGTGTTGACTCCGGGCCGCTCCTTGAAGCGATCGTCGAGGGCGCCAAGGGGGTTGGCGAGGTCGCCGCGGTTGCCGATGTAGCCGGTGGCCACGCCAAGGCTGGCATCCACCGATCCGAACCGCTTGTTGGCGACTATGTACTCGCTGGAGAACAGTCCGGTGCCGCCCAGATCGCGCGCGCCCACGGAGACTTCGGGCAGCCAGCGCCCTTCCTGCCATAGACGCAGTTTGAGGTCGATGGATTTGTCTTTGTAGTTCTGGTCACCGCTGAGCCATTCGGAGCCGTAGCGGCGATTGGCAACGGAGATGTAGCGGAACGAGCCTTCTACCCACGGCAACGGCTGCATCACGACGGTGTAGCGGCTGTAGGGGGAGGTGTGGCTGGCGGTCAGGCTGAGTTCGCCTTCGTCGCTCATGCGTGCGCTGGGTGTCTGCAGCAGGCCGATGCCGCCCCAGTCGCTGGCGGTGGGGGTGGGGCCTTCCTGGGCGTGCAGGGCTGCGCTGATGCTCAGACTCAGCAGGGCGGCGCCGGCGCGAGCCAGCGGCAATCGGTTACGGCACATCAATCTGGAACTCCCGGCGCGTCCAGCACCTGGGTGGCGAGGAAGCGCGCGGCCTCATCGTTGATATCGGGGGTGCGTGAACGCACGGCGGCCCCTGCGATGGGGACGTGGATGATCGCACCCGGCGCCAGCGTAGTGAGCGGGCCGCGGTTCCACAGGGCAATGCCGATCTTGCTGACCCGGCCATCGGGCTGGATCACATACAGGTCGTCAGGGCTGGCGGCAGGTAATGGCGCACATTGGTTGCGGTAGATGCGTGCTTCCTGCATCGCGACGTGTGGCAACACGCATGGATGCGAGACGGCGCCGGTCACGGTCACGGTCTCTGGTCGCGAGGGATAGATCAATCGATCGCCTGTATGGGCTGGACGGTCCAGCCTGCGGTCGGCCGCCAGCGAGCGCGGTGCCAGCAGTTGCGGCTCGCGACCGGTGACGGGCAGGGCGCCGAATTCGCGTGCCATCTGTGCGGCCGCGTCGGCGATGTCCGGTGCGTTCTGGAGCGCTGCCAGGGTCTCGAGATCGAACAGCAGTCCTGCCTTCAGGCGCGCCTGCGCCAGCACTGCATCCGTGCGCAGCAATGCCGCGCCGGCCATGTAGGCGTTCTCATCCGGGGCGGCAGCAATGGCAGCAGCGCTAAGGCGCGCATCGCCAGCCAGCGCGTGCCTGCCCGGTGACTGGACATGGCCGTAGGTCTCCACGGAGATTGGAGAGGACGCCTCGGTGGCACCGGCGAGCGCAACGCCAAGGGCCAGGGCGATCAGTCGCTGCGTCATCGGGGTTGCAGATCCGGCGAGTAGGGTTTGAGCTGGATGATTTCCAGGTGTGTGTCCGGTGCGATGGCCTGGCGGCTTTTCCAGATGAAGCCGTTGGACGGATCCACCCAATAGTGGTTGTCCTGCTTCCAACCCTCACCACGCAGCTGCTCACGGATATGCGCCAGCTGACGTGGGCGGCCGAGAATATCGACGGTTTCCAGGCCGGTTGGATGCAGGGTGCCGGTCACCTTCATGCCGAAACGGTAACCGGGCATGACGTCGTACTGTCGTTCCACGACATCACCCTCGCGTACCTTGCGCAGGTCCAGGAAGGGGTTGTGACCCGTGATACGCATCTGCTGCAGCTCTGGGCTGCCGCCATGGGTGGATTCGACCAGGCCGTTGCGCAGGAACACGATGCTGCGCTCGCTGCTGTACCACGCCTGGCGGCCATCATCGATCGCACCCAGTACGAGGATCGCGCCGCCATCAGGGCCATTGACCTTGATCTGCGGGTAGCGATTGCGGGCGACGTCCTCCGCGGTGGGCTGCACGTCCGGCTTGCCTTGTACGGCAAGCTGGACGGCTTTGACGCTGCTGCGGCTGACCACGCCACAGCCGGTCACTGCGGTGACCGTCAGCGTGGCCAGTAGTGCGAAGCGAAGACCCTGGAGAGCGAGGGGGGCTCGAGCGTTCCTGCTCATGCGTACCTCGTCAGTTGTCCAGATCGTTGCGAGCACTGGCCGCATTGCTGATGATGGCAGTGAACGGCAGCAGCTGGTTCACGAAGCGGCTCCAGCGGGTGACGCCGGCCGCGCCGACGAACACTACGTCACCCGGCTGCAGGTTGAACTGGCTGGCCACGGCGAAGGCGGAAGGTGACTTCGCCTCCAGATGGAACACCTGCGAAGGGGTGTCCTGCAGGTCGTTCGAGCCGCGGATCACATAGATCGCGTTGCCGTTGGAGGTGGTCTGCAACAGGCCGCGGGCCCGGCCCAGCGCCTGGCTCAGGGAGATTTCGCTGGTCTTGAAGTTCATCGCGCCGGGCTGATTGACCTCACCGACGACAAAGACTTCCTTGCGGTCGAGGTAGGGCACATACAGGTGGTCGCCCGCCTTGAGGAAGACGTTCGTTTCGCCGCCGCCATTGCGGCCCAGGCGATCAAGATCGATGGTGTAGGTGGTGCCGTCGCGGGTGAGGCGGACGCCTGAAAGGTCGGCCTGCGCCGGGTCGAGCCCTGCCTGGCTGATGGCATCGCCCAAGGTCAGCGGGGTGACGGTCAGCGGCACCGTGGCGGCCTGGCGCGATGCGCCGGTAACCCAGACGCGCTGGCTGGCGTAGGTCAACATCGAGACATCCACCTGCGGTGCCTCGATGTAGCGGGCCAGGCGGGTGGTGATCTCTTCGCGCAGCTCGGCCGGTGTCTTGCCGGCAGCGGCGACCTTGCCGATATAGGGATAGAACAGCGTGCCATCGGACTGCACCAAGCGACCTGCCGCGCTGAGCTGCTGCTGCGGGCCGGCCGGCACGGTCAGTTCGGGATGGTCCCAGACCGTGATGTACAGGATGTCGCCTGCGCCGATCTGGTAGGGGCCGGGCTGGTACTGCGTCAACGTGCTGGACAGGCCGGACGCGTTCTGCGTGGCACGCTCCATGGCGATCAGCTTGGGTGTGATCGGGATCAATTCGATCTGATCATTGCCTACCTGCTGGCTGTTGCCCATCAGTGAATTCGAGCGCATGTGCTGGCCGGGGGCCCACACACAGCCGGACACGGTGAGGACGAACGCCATGACGGCGACGAGACGCTTGCAGTCCATCGTTAATCATTCCTGGCCCGAACGGGCATGAAAAAGCCCTCGCCGAACTTCCGCCCGGCGAGGGCGTGGGTACTACAACGGCAATCCGATCAGCGGGTGCCGGTGGTACCGGTCGAGCCGGTGGTGCCACCCGGCGGGTTGGTGGTGCCGCCGTTGTCGTTACCTGCGTCGTCCTTGCTGCTGTCAGCAGCAACGCTGTAGACCACGGCAGCAGCGGCAACGCCGAGGCCGATGGTGGCGGCGGTGGTCAGGGTGCCGGTAGCAGCAGCGCCTGCGGCTTCGGTGCCCGCGACTTCAGCGCTGGTTTCGGCAGCGGCGGGAGCTTCCTGAGCAAGCACCGGGGAGGACAAACCCAGCAGGACCAGGGCGGCAATCATCTTCTTCATACGGGGTCTCCTACTCCGTGAGGGAAATTTTTCCACCCCTATGGTGGCCAATCTTCATTCACCCTGTCAAGGAAAGTGAAGGATTTGTGCGGCCCGAACTGCGGTCCTCAAAACTGATCGAAGACCTCAGTCCGGCCCGAGAGCGCCTTTGCCAGCGCGATGACCACCTGATGGGTGGGCAGATGCGGCAGGCTGAGAGGCAGAATCATTCCAATGAGTACCGCGGCCAACAAGGTCGCGACGGCGGGGCGCTTGGCGGGTGGAGCAGTGCTTAGGGTCCATGTGCTGCATCCCAGGCCCAGTGCCAGCCCTGCCAGAATTTCGGACAGGCTGTGCGCGTGCAGCGGAATTCTCGACCATGCGATGGCAAACGCGAGCAGGCAGCCTGACAGCAACCCGATTACGCGCGCGTGGCGGCCGGAACCGCCGAGTAATGCGCCAACGACCGGGTAGATGACGCTGGACATGGCGGCATGCCCGGAGAATCCCGTGAAGTGCAAGCGTTCGATGCCTATCCCCCAGCCCATGAAGGCCAGCTTGGAGGCCAGCGTCACGCTGGCGGTGACGGCGATGGCGGTCAGCCAACGCCATTTCAGCCGTGCATCGGAGCGGGGCAGGGCACACAGCAGCACGAGGGCCATGGGCAGCAGCCAACGGCTGTCACCGACGGCAGAGAGGGACAACCAGACGTTCTGCATCGATGACACATGCGGAGATGAGGGCGACCAGCTTACGGGCGCCCGCCTGTCGGTGCCCTTTCAGCCGCTTGGTCCATTCAGCTGGACGCGGTATCCTGTGACGATGCCGATGGCCCCGTAGCTCAGCTGGATAGAGCGTCCCCCTCCTAAGGGGAAGGTCGCCCGTTCGAATCGGGCCGGGGTCACCAGAATCAATAGCTTACGGCGAGTGGCCGATGTCGGAATTGGCTTATCTAGGTCAATTGGGGTAGGGGCTTGGCACAGTTGGCACACCTGAGTGGCGCGAGGATGGCGTGAGCGTGGAAGGTAATTTCTCACACAGCGAGACGCCGGCAGTGGATCACTGGAATGAGCTGCTGGGGCACACCCTAATAGCGTTCGTAATGGGGGCGGCGCTCGGCTTTAGCACTTATTTCAGTAGTGACGGCAGTGGGAGCATTGTCTGGGGCTCCTTTGCAGACGGTGCTGCTGCACTTGGCACTTGGATCGCTGCAATCTCCGCCATTCTGATCGCTAAAGCTGCACGTCGAGAGGTGCTTCGTCGCGAAAACGAGGCCCGTAATGAGCGGGCGCGGCGTGATAAAGACGCCTTTGATCTAGCTGTATCTTTCGCGGCATGGCCTATTTTTGCCGACATGGAACTGGCAGTTCGGATTTCCCGGAACTTACCTTTGGAAAAGGTCAATGTTCGTAGAGCGGTCGTCATCATTGACTGGATCGCTCGCTTCTCGGTGCCGAACGAGCTGGGTGATATTGGTAAGTTGCTTGGGTTGCCTCAAGGAAAGATGCGTATCATTGTGGATTGCCGTGCGCAGCTAAAAATGATTCAGGCCTCAGCATCAAATCAAAAGTCAGTTTTGAAGAGTTATGGAAGACTAGACCAATTGCAGATTCAGTATTTGGTTGCGCAGGTCGAAATTATTGCAGTTCGTATGAGGGAGGTTGCGGATTACCTCTACGACGAGATTGGTGCGAAAACGCCCCGCCCTTGGCTTGATTGGGTGCCTTTCCGAGATTTCCCCGCACTTGACGCATCAATTCGTGCCGTGTATCACCAAGACTAGAAGCGCAGGCAATTTACTGCGACCTCATCGCCATCCGGGGTCAGGTGCGCATAGTACTTCTCGGTAGTTCCATAATCCGCGTGCCCGGCTAGCACCTGGACCCGTCGTAGGGGCACCCCGCGCATGACCATATGAGCGCAGAAGGTATGCCGCAGGCGGTGAAGGTGCTCGCCGATCCCGGCGGCAACTGCATCCTTTGCGAACCAGTCTGAGACGGTGTCCTTGTGCACCTTCACCAGTGGATCCGGCAGATGGCGCAGCGCCCATCTGGCGTAGCGGTTGAGAGGAACCTCTCGCCATTTGCCTGACTTGGTACGGCCGGCGCCAGTCTCATCTGGATCGCTTTCCACCAGGAGGCGGCTGCCAACTACAGACGCTTTCTCCAGGCCGATGACCTCACCGCGGCGCAGCCCCGTGTGTGCCATGAACATCCAAAGAGGAGCTCGTGCGGGGTTGGCACGGTACAGGCGCCGCATAGCGGCCCGGTCGTAGAACTTCACCGCAACGCTGCGCACGCCTCTGGGCGCTTTGACGGGGCCCATAGGATTTACATCCAGTTCCTTCCATTCCATGCCGCGATTGAAGGCCGCCTTGAGCCTACGGATCTCTTTCCCGACCGTCTCCTTTGCTGCCTTGTCGTCCAGCAGCCTGGAGCGCTTGTATTGCTCCACCTCCACTGCGCGGATGCTGTCGATCGGGCGGTGGCCAAAGCGCTCGATGAAGCGCTTCATTTCGCTTCTGGCTTTGGAGATGGTTGTCGGGTGCTCGGCGGCGTACCAGTCTAGATACCATTCCAGGTAGTCCCGGACCTTCGGGAGGCGTGCGAGGATCCGGACGCCATGCGTCAGCTCGGCTTCTTTCGCGCTACGTACTCCCTCCGCCTCACGGGCGCTAAGTTGCCCAATGGACCGACGAAAGCGTTCGCCGCCCTCGACCCAGTCGATATAGGCCTTTGTGCCTCGCCAGTAGAGTCGGACCTTCGCCATTCTTCAGCACCTTGGATCGCGGCATAGAGCGCCGCCTTTTCGTACAGCTGTTTCCCCATAAAGCGCCGCGGCGTCAGGCCGTAGCTCAGGGCATTTTTGCGGAACTGGCTATTGGACACGCCGCAATAGTGCGCGGCTTCCTCAACCGTCAGCCAATCCTTCCCGGACAGATCTAAATTTTCAGCCGCTCCCACTCGGTTCTCCTTTGCGCCTGTAGGGCGCCATGATCCGTTCCACCTCTGTTTCGTCACCGTTGACCAGCGCAATCAGCGCCAAGCCACGCGCTTCCCAAAGCCGCACGACTCCTTTCCGTGCGCGCGTCAGGTTCACTCCCGAGCGCCGGGCCAGCTCGTGGCCAACTTCCCTATGGTCGAGCGCTTCTGTCTTAACTAGGTCAGCCATTGCTCACGGCCTTGCGATCGATCAGGGCCAGCGCGTCGCGGAACTGGCTGCGCATGTTCACGCCGAACGCGTGGAGCTCGTTGCGGGAATAACCATCAACCGATGCGCAACAGACACAGAGGCCCTCAGCAGCTTGCAGTGCCGCGCGCACCGGCCCCAGGTTCACGGCGTGCGCGGGCGGGGCGGCGGGTTCCGGTCTAAGCGCCATCGGTCGAACGAACCACGCATAGGGACCGTCTTCGGTGTCGCCCATCCATGCCAGTCGCCAGTCGCCCTGCGGAGCTTCCGGATTCCAGGCGTCAGGTGCGCATGGTACTTCTCGGTCGTGGCGTAATCAGCGTGCCCGGCCAGGATCTGCACCCGCCGCAGCGGCACCCCGGCTATGACCATATGGGCGCAGAAGGTGTGCCGTAGCCGATGTAGGCTACCGCCGATTCCAGCCCGCTTGGCATCCGAGGCGGGCCAGTCGGACACCGTGTCCTTGTGCACGGCGAACAGCGGATCGGGCATCCCACAGGCGGAGCGTCCCCGGCGGGGCCGAGTCCAGGTTCACTCCCTCAATGCTGGCCAGCTGCCGGCCGACCTCGCGGTGGTCGATTGCCTCAGCCATGAACGCACCTCCGTCAGCACCAACGCAGCCTTCGCTCGCGGCGCGGTATGCCTGACCGGCGCCACCGTGTCGCTGCAGGAGTTCGCCGCGCTCTACGCCCACGACCCGGGCAAGAGGCGGCTCAAGACCCCGAAGGCGATGGATGATGCGTTCCGCGCCGGCACCAGCGCGGCAGAGCGGGCAGCGTGGGCAGAGCTCCAGTTGTGGAACCGGACCGAGGCTATCTTCCTGGCAAAAGAGCTGTCCCGTTGCGGCAATGAAGAAGGCGGCCTATGACGGCCGCCAGTTCATTAAAGAATTTGCAATCATTTCAGTCTTCATGTGTGGGGCGACCAATTGGCTTGGGCCCGCCGACGGTGACGCTGCCGCTGCCGCTGCCGCTGCCATAGCTTCCACTCGAAACTGGTCCAGAG
>NZ_QAIJ01000006.1:0-5737 GCF_003060985.1 Stenotrophomonas sp. HMWF023 | reverse complement strand
CCGTAAATACGTCCCTGTAGGCTTGGCCGCGGCATCCATGCCGCGGACACCCCCGCAACCGGACCCACCCCGCCTTCGACAGTCTTCCGCGATCTGTCGGAACAGCTCTTGGGGTCAGATCCGTTTTCCGAAGGAAAACGGATCTGACCCCATTTGTGTGTATCGATATCTGACAGATGTGCCAACCAACGGTCGGCACCCACCAACAGCCGCGTGAACCTGTCGAAGGCGGGGCACTGTGGGTTTGCGGGGTGTGAGCCGCATGGATGCGGCGACCAAGCCCCCATGGATGGGTTTACGGCGTCCCCGCAAACTCACAGTGCCCCGCCATCCCACGGAATGCCGCTTCGCTTTGGATTTGGCTGTTGCTGTTGCTTCGGCAGGTGCAGGGCGCAGCCCTGCCAACAAAAAACCCCGCTTGCGCGGGGTTCTCTGTGTACTGCGTGCAGCGGAGGCTTACGGACGACGCTCCAGGGCTTCGATGTCCTTGGCCTTGGGCAGCAGATCCTGCTTGGTCACGCGCAGGGCACCCACGGTCAGCATCGGCACCGCCACCAGGATCGAGGACAACACCACGATCACCGCACCGATCATGTGCGTCTCGGCCAGGCCTTCCATCGAGCTGCCGCCGTACATGTACAGGGCCAGCGCAGACAGGAAGAACATCACCGCAGTGATCACCGTACGCGACAGCGTCTGGTTGATCGAACGGTTCAGCACTTCCATCGGCTCCACGCGCAGGCTGCGGAAGTTCTCGCGGACACGGTCGAACACCACGATGATGTCGTTGATCGCAAAACCCATCACCGACAGCAGGCCAGCCAGCACGGTCAGGTCGAACTCACGGCCGAGCAGCGACACGTAAGCCACCGTCACGATCAGGTCGAACATGGCCACGATGCTGGCGGTGACCGCGAACTTCCATTCGAAGCGCACCGCGATGTAGATCAGGAAGCCGGCCAGCATGAAGATGGTGGCGTAAAGGCCATTCATCGCCAGGTCCTTGCCGATCTGCGGACCCACAAACTCGTTGCGCAGCACGGTGGCCTGGTTGTCGGCCGAAGAAACCGCCTTGACCACGGCCGCAGCAGTGGCCTTGTCCTCGGCAGACGCGCCACCGGTACCCGGAGCGTGTTCACCGTGCGGGGCCAGGCGGATCAGCAGGTCGGTGTTGCCACCGACGCTCTGTACCTGGGCGCCGTCGAAGCCGTTCTGCTCAAGCTTGCTGCGGACGTCCTCGACGTCCACCGCATGTTCGAAGCGGGCTTCGATCAGGGTGCCGCCGGTGAAGTCCAGAGCGTAATTGAAGCCCTTGAAGCCGATGATGCCGATCGATGCCAGGAACACGATGATCGTGACGACCATCGCGACATGGCGCCAGCGCATGAAGTCGATCTTGGTATCGTTCGGGAGGATGTGCAGCGGAAACAGTTTCATGTGCGTGTCGTCCCGTCAGATGGCCACGTTCTGGAGCTTCTTGCGACGGCCGTAGATCAGCGTCGCCAGTGCACGCGATACGGTGATCGCGGTGAACATGGAAGCGAAAATACCGATGATCATGGTCAGCGCGAAGCCCTTCAGCGGACCGGTACCGAATGCGAACAGCGCCACACCGACGATCAGGCCGGTCAGGTTGGCGTCGAGGATGGTGCCCGAAGCGCGCTCGTAACCGGTCACGATCGCGGTCTTGCCCGGCACACCGGCACGCAGCTCTTCACGGATACGTTCGTTGATCAGCACGTTGGCGTCGACCGACAGACCGACCGACAACGCCAGACCGGCAAAGCCCGGCAAGGTCATGGTCGCGCCGAACAGTGACATCACCGCCACCACGATCAGCAGGTTGAACAGCATCGCGATCGAGGTGATCAGGCCGAACATGCGGTAGTAGATGGTGAAGAACACCAGCGTGAACATGAACGCATAGACCACCGCGGTGATGCCGTTCTTGACGTTCTCCGCACCCAGGCTCGGGCCGACCACGCGCTCTTCAACGAAGTCCATCGGTGCAGCCAGCGAGCCCGACTTCAGCAGCTTGGCCAGGTCTTCGGCTTCCTTCTTCTGCAGACCGGTGGTCTGGAAGTTCTTGCCGAACACGCCGTTGATGTTGGCCACCGAGATCACTTCCTCGTTGACCTTGAAGCCACGCACTTCCTGACCGTCGACGACGGTCACGGTCGGCACGCGCTCGGTGTACACCACCGCCATCGGCTTGTTCACGTTGGCGCTGGTGAAGTCGAACATGCGCTGGCCACCGACATTGTTCAGCGTCACGCTGACTGCCGGGGTGCCACTGGTGGAGTCGGTCACCGCCTGCGCGGCCACCATCTGGTCACCGGTGACGATCACGCGCTTGTTCAGCAGCACCGGACCGCCGTTGTCACGGCGCTGGTAGACCTTGGCTTCCGGCGGGATACGACCCGACGCGATGGCGTCCTGCGCATTGCCTTCCACAACTGCCCGGTATTCCAGGGTGGCGGTGGCACCGATCATGCGCTTGGCTTCGGCGGTGTCCTGCACGCCCGGCAGCTGCACCACCACGCGGTCAGCACCCTGGCGCTGGATGATCGGCTCGGACACGCCGAGCTGGTTCACGCGGTTGCGCAGGGTGTTGATGTTCTGCTCGATGGCGCCGTTGGCGATCTGCGCGATCTCGGCTTCCGGAATGGACACCGTGATGCGGTTGCCGCTGACGTCGTAGCCGAGCGTCGGCTGCGCCTTGGCCAGCGCGGCGCGGGCACGGGTACCGGCATCTTCGCCGGCCGACGGGCTCAGGTTGGCGACGATGGTGTTGTCGGCACGACGCTCCACCGACTGGTAGGCGATGCGCGCATCACGCAGCGTGCTGCGCACGTCTTCGGTGTAGGCATCCAGGCGCTTGTCCAGCGCGGCCTTCTGGTCGACCTGCAGCACGAAGTGCACGCCGCCCTGCAGATCCAGGCCCAGCACCATCGGGCGACCGCCGAGCTTGGCCAGCCAGTCCGGCACGGTCGAGGCCAGGTTCAGGGCCACCGTGTAGTTCTCGCCCACGCTGTCACGCAGCGCATCGCTGGCAGCGGACTGCGACTTCAGGTCCGACAGGCGGACGATCAGGCTGTCCCCTTCCTTCTCTGCGCCGAGCGTGGTGACACCGGCCTTCTTCAGGTCGGCCAGCACACGGTCACGCAGCGCATCGTCGACCTGGCCGCCACGGTTGGCGGTGATCTGGATGGCCGGGTCCTTCTGGTAGATGTTGGGCAGTGCGTACAGCGCGCTGAGCGCCAGTACGATCACGATGACGACGTACTTCCAGCGTGGAAATTCGAGCATTGCTTGGGTCCCGCGCGGCGCCATCCCCGGCGCCGCGGTTGTGCTTCAGAAAGGGAGTGGCTTACTTGGCCGAATCCAGAGTGCCGGTCGGCAGCACGCTGCCGACAGCGCCCTTCTGCACGCGGATGCGCACGTTCTCGGCCACTTCGACGGTGACGAAGTTGTCGCCGATATCGGTGACCTTGCCGGCGATGCCGCCGTTGGTCAGCACTTCGTCGCCGCGCTTGATCTTCTCCAGCATGGACTTGTGCTCCTTCTGCCGCTTCATCTGCGGGCGGATCATCAGGAAGTACATGATGGCGATCAGGATGATCGGGAACAGCAGCGTGGTCAGGCCCATGCCCTGCGGTTGGCCGCCAGCGGCCTGGGCGTGGGCGGCGGGAATCAGGAAGGCAAGCAGGTTCATCGTTGGTCCTTTGGTTGGGCGGCGCTTCGGCCGTTTCACGGGCACGAGGTGTCGACCGCGGATCTGGGTCAGCCTTGAAGTATGCCACGGCCCCGGGCATTCGTCCTTGGGCCGTTTGGCAGGGGGTGTGCTGCGGGTTTACAGGGGCGGCGCTACCGCCCCGCGTGCTGCGTAGAAGGACTCGCGGAAGGCCAGGAAGGTTCCCGCCTCGATGGCCGCGCGGATGTCGGCCATCAGTTTTTCGTAATAGAAGAGGTTGTGCTGGGTGCCCAGCATCGGCGCCAGCATCTCGTTGCAGCGGTCCAGATGGCGCAGGTACGAGCGGGTATAGCCGCCGGCGCAGGCCACGCAGCCACAGCCCGGCTCGATCGGGTCCATGTCCCGCGCGTACTGTGAATTGCGGATGCGGACGGTGCCGAACGAGGTGAAATAGTGGCCGTTGCGCGCATTCCGGGTCGGCATCACGCAATCGAACATGTCCACGCCACGTGCGACACCCTCGACCAGGTCCTCAGGGCGGCCGACGCCCATCAGGTAGCGCGGACGGTCGGCGGGCAGCTCGGGGTCCAGATGGTCGAGCATGGCGTTGCGCTCGTCTTCCGGCTCACCCACGGCCAGGCCGCCGATGGCATAGCCGTCAAAGCCGATCCCCTGCAGCGCCTCGGCCGAACGGCTGCGCAGGTCGGTGTGCACCCCGCCCTGGACAATGCCGAACAGGGCCGCGTCATTGCCGAGCTCGTCATGCGCGTTGCGGCTGCGCTGGGCCCAGCGCAGGCTCAGCTCCATCGAGCGGCGGGCGACGTCCTCGGTGGCCGGGTACGGCGTGCACTCGTCGAAAATCATCACTACGTCCGAATCGAGCACCTTCTGGATCTTCATGCTCTCTTCCGGGCCCAGGAACACCCGGGCACCGTCGGTCGGCGAGGCGAAGGTCACGCCCTGCTCGGTGATCTTGCGGCGGTGGGCCAGCGAGAACACCTGGAAGCCGCCGGAGTCGGTCAGGATCGGGCCATCCCAGCGGCAGAATCCGTGCAGGCCGCCGTGGTCGGCGATGATGTCCAGACCCGGGCGCAGGTACAGGTGGAAGGTGTTGCCGAGGATGATCTCGGCGCCCAGCGCACGCACGTGGTCCGGCAGGATGCCCTTGACCGAGCCATAGGTCCCCACCGGCATGAAGGCCGGCGTTTCCACCGTGCCACGCGGGAAGGTCAGGCGGCCACGGCGGGCGCGGCCATCACGGGTCTGGAGCTGGAACTGCAATCGGGACATGGAGCGGTCGTTCGGGCAAATAGTCGTCCATTGTCTCCCAAAATCGCCTTTCCTGCTCCGGTAGCGCCGGGCCATGCCCGGAGGATGGCCCGCAACTCCGCCACGCCGGGCATGGCCCGGCGCTACCCACCTCAGCCCTACCCCGCCTGCGGGAACAGCAGCATCGCGTCGCCGTAGCTGAAGAAGCGATAGCGCTGCTCGATGGCGTGCTGGTAGGCCTCGAACACCCGCTCCTTGCCGGCGAAGGCCGAGATCATCATCAGCAGCGTGCTTTCCGGCAGGTGGAAGTTGGTCACCATCGCGTCGACGCTGCGGATGCGGTAGCCCGGGGTGATGAAGATCTGCGTCTCGCCGGCGAACGGCAGCAGTTCGCCATCCCGCATCGCGCTTTCCAGCGCGCGCACCACGGTCGTGCCCACGCCGATCACCCGGCCACCGGCCGCACGTGTGCGTCGCACCTGCTGCACCAGCTCGGCACCGACGTTCAGCCACTCGCGGTGCATCACGTGGTCCTTCAGGTCGTCGGCACGCACCGGCTGGAACGTGCCTGCGCCCACGTGCAGGGTGACGTGGCCGAAATCCACGCCCTTGTCCTTCAGTGCCGCCAGCAGCGCTTCATCGAAATGCAGGCCGGCGGTCGGCGCTGCCACCGCGCCCACTTCGCGGGCGAACACGGTCTGGTAGCGCTCGCGGTCATCCACGCCCGGCTCGCGCTGGATGTAAGGCGGCAACGGCAGCCGGCCAGCGTGCAGC
>NZ_QAIJ01000057.1:27906-29247 GCF_003060985.1 Stenotrophomonas sp. HMWF023 | reverse complement strand
CATGGATGCCGCGGCCAAGCCCCCATGGACGGGTTTACGGCGTCCCCCGCAACCGGACCCACCCCGCCATCCCACGGAATGCCCGCTTTTGCTGTTGCCGTTGCCGTCGATTCGGCAGGTGCAGGGCGCAGCCCTGCAAAAGAAACCCCCTACCTTACGGCCACCGCATCTCGCCCTTGGCCACCTTCGCACTCAACTCCAGCGACGCCACACCCGCCAGCTTCGGATAGCGCGCCTGCATCGCCTTCACCAACGCAGCGCTGTCCTTGGCCTTGGCTGTTTCAACATCGAAGGCACGGATGTACTCCGCCGTGAAGCGCAACGCACTGGCATCCAGTGCCGCGCCCTCTGCGTAGTGACCGGGCACCACCACCTTCGGCTTCAACGCCTGCAGCTGCTGCAGCGTGCGCAGCCAATCGGCGTGCGACTGCGGCGTCTGCGTATCGGCCAGCCACACATGCTCGCCGGCCACCACCGGAATGCCACCGACGATCGCGCGCAGCGACGGCACCCACAGCACGCTGCGGTCCGGCGTCGGTCCATCCAGGCCGATCAACGGCAGGCGCTGGCCTTCCAGCTGCAGTGCATCGCCTTCCAGTACGGCGGGCACCACGATGCGTGCGGGAACGTCGGCGCCCATCTTCGGCCCCCAGTACGCCAGCTTGCCGGCCTGGGATTCACGGATATGCGCCACGGTCTGCGCGGTGGCGACGATGCGCGCCTGCGGGAACGCGTCCTGCACGGTGGCCAGGCCGAAGTAATAGTCCGGATCGCCATGGCTGATGTAGATGGTGGTCAGCTGCTTGCCGCTGGCGCGGATCTGCTCGACCAGCCGGCGCGCATCGCCGGCAGCGAACTGCGCGTTGACCAGGATCGCGTCGTTGCGTCCTTCGATCAGCACCGAGGACACCGAGAACATCGCCTGCGGGCCGGGATGGAAGGTCTGCAGGCGCAGCTGGGATTTCGCGGCGCTGGCAGGCGCAGGCGCGGCCGGTGCGGCCAGCAGCGGGGTGCTGGCGAAACCTGCAGCCAGCGCGAGGGGGAACAGCAGGGCAGCGGTACGCATGGGAGGTGTCCTTTGGGATATCGAGCCGAGCGTGGGCTCGGCTTTACAGGTGGGTAGCGCCGGGCCATGCCCGGCGGGCGGGCAGGCCGGCGCGCGCCATGATCAGTAAGCCGCAGTGATGATCTGCTTCGGGTACTTGCGCGCTTCCAGTTCGGCGACGAACGCAGCGCCGTAGTCGGCGTAGCTGATGCGGCTGTGGCCGCTGGCATCGGCGAGGAAGGCCTTCGGCTGCACGCGATACTGCTCACGCTCTTCACCCGGGCCGATTTCGGCCG
>NZ_QAIJ01000057.1:17972-27896 GCF_003060985.1 Stenotrophomonas sp. HMWF023 | reverse complement strand
AAGAAGGTCCAGTCCAGGTCATCCACTGCCTGCAGGCGGTTGAAGGCTTCGCGGTGGGCCAGCGCGTAGGGCTTGTAGGCCTCCGGGAAGGTGGGGGTGTCGACCAGCTGCACGCCGGGGGCGACTTCCAGGCTGCCGGCACCGCCGACCACCACCAGGCGCGGCACGTTGGCCTTGCGGGCGGCGTCGGCCAGCTGTGCGGCAACCTCGCCGACGCGACCGATGTCGTCGCCCGGGCGCGGGCCGTAGGCGCTGGCAAGCACATCGTGGCCGGCAATGGCGGCGACCAGGGCATCCTGGTCATCCAGCGAGGCGATGACCGGATGGGCGCCGGCCAGCTCGCCCGGCAGGTCCTGCGCACTGCGCACGATGACGGTCAGTTGGTGGCCGTTGGCCAGCGCGTGGCGGGCGATCTGGCGGCCGATGTTGCCGGTGGCACCGACGAGGGCGATCTTCATGGCAGGACTCCGTGGGGTAGGGCTGGGGAATGAGGCCACTGTAGGCCGCTGCAGTCGCTCGAAAAACAGCGTATAACGCGCTTGTTTGTTGCATGGATCGAGCAGATGGACCGATTGACCGCCATGACCGTATTCGTCGAAGTGGCCGAGCGCGGCAGCCTGACCGCCGCCGCCGAGGTGCTGGACATGTCGCGGGCGATGGTCAGCCGCTACCTGGCCGAAGTCGAAGGCTGGCTGGGTGCGCGGCTGCTGCACCGGACCACGCGGCGGGTCAGCCTGACCGGGGCCGGTGAAGCCGCGCTGGCGCGTTTCCGGCAGATGCTGGCGATCGGCGAGGAACTGCAGGGCGAGCTGGCCAGCGACGATCCCGAGCCACACGGAACGCTGCGCATCACTGCCAGCGTGTCGTTCGGGCAGAGCCATCTGGCGCGCGCAGTGGCCGCCTTCGTGCAGCGCCATCCGGCCGCCCGCATCGAACTGCTGCTGGTCGACCGCACGGTCAACCTGGTGGAGGAGCGCGTCGATCTGGCGGTGCGCATCGCACGGCAGATCGATCCCAGCCTGATTGCACGTCGCTTGGCGATCTGCCGCTCGGTGCTGTGCGCGACGCCGGCCTATCTGCAGGCACGTGGCACGCCGACTGCACCTGAACATCTCGCCGCGCACAACTGCCTGACCCATCACTACGTCGGCAAGAGCCTATGGCAGCTGCATCGCGAAGGGCGTTCGTTGTCGGTTGCGGTGGGCGGCAACATCAGTGCCAATGAAGCATCGTTGCTGCTGGAGGCCGTGCGCGCCAATGCCGGCATCGCCATGTTGCCGACCTACCAGGTCGCGCCGTTGCTGCGCAGTGGCGAACTGATCGAACTGCTGCCCGAGTACAGCCTGGACGAGCTCGGCATCCATGCGGTGTACGCGTCGCGTCGACAGCAGCCCGCTATCATGCGGCGATTCCTGGACTTCCTCGCCGAGTGCTTCGCGAGCCCGGCCTTCCAGGATCTGGACTGGCGCCCTTCGGGCAAGGAGAACACGTGAACCATGGACAGGCGTTGATCGACCACAACCGTGCTGCCTGGGACCGCCAGGCCAGCGAGGTGCGCGAGTGGTCGCGACCGGTGGATGCTGCAACGATTGCCGCCGCCCGCGAGGGGCGTTGGCAGGTGCACTTGACGCCGCGCGCGCTGCCGCTGGATTGGCTGGGCGATGTGCGTGGCAGGCGCATCCTGTGCCTGGCCTCGGCCGGTGGCCAGCAGGCGCCCGTGCTTGCTGCGGCAGGCGCCGAGGTGACCGTGTTCGATCTTTCCGATGGGCAGCTGGCGCAGGACCGCGCCGTTGCCGACCGCGATGGTCTGTCGCTGCGCACCGTGCAGGGTGACATGCGTGATCTGCAGGCCTTTGCCGACGACAGCTTCGACGTGGTGTTCCATCCCATCTCGAACCTGTATGTGCCCGACGTGCGCCCTGTGTGGGGCGAGTGCCATCGGGTGCTGGCGCGCGATGGCCTGCTGATGGCCAGCTTCTACAATCCGGTGGTGTTCGTCGCTGCGCGTGACGCACAGTTGAGCGAGCAGGGCCTGATCCGCCCGCAGTACGCGATTCCCTATTCCGACCTGGAAGACCTGGACCCGGCCGCACGCGAGGCCAAGCTGGCCCGTGGCGAAGCGCTGACATTCGGTCACAGCCTGGGTGATCTGATCGCCGGGCAGCTGGATGCAGGGTTCGTCATCGATCGCTTCATGGAAGACTGGCAACCGCAGCCGCGCTTCCTGATCGACCGCTATCTGCCCACCTTCCTGGCCACCCGCGCACGCCGGGTCGGCTGAAGGCGCGGGCGTACAATGGACGGCCCCACGTTGCACGAGTGAGCCGTCCCTTGTCGTATCCCTATCCGCTGGTCGTGTTCGACCTCGATGGCACGCTGGTCGACAGTGCCGCCGATATCGCCGAAGCACTGAACCGCACGCTGGAAGACATCGGCCTGGCGCGCGTCCCCCAAGCCACCGTGCTGGGCTGGATCGGCGACGGCGTGCGCCGGCTGGTCGAACAGGCGGTGCAGGCTGCCGGGCGCGAGATCGATCTGGCAGCGGTGATGCCGACCTTCATGGTCCACTACCGCGAATGCCTGCTGCGCAGCCCGCAGCTGTTCGATGGCGTGGTCGAAGCGCTGGCGCAACTGCGCGCGTTGAACGTACCGCTGGCCATCTGCACCAACAAGCCGGCCGCGCTGGTGCCGCCGTTGCTGCAGCACCTGGGCATCGCCGAGGCCTTCGCGCTGGTGCTGGGCGGTGATTCGCTGCCGCAGCGCAAGCCCAGCGGTGAGCCGTTGCGGCATATCGCCGCGCACTTCGAACTGCCCGTCGATGCATGCCTGATGGTGGGCGATTCGCTTACCGATTATCGCGCCGCCGAAGACGCCGGCATGCCGATCGCGCTGGTGCGTTACGGCTATCCGCGCGGACTGGACCTCGACAACGCGCACGCGGTTGCGGTGATCGACGACCTGCGCGAATTGCCGGGCCTGGCTGCAGGCATTCCGGTGTAGAGCCGAGCCTGCGCTCGGCTGCTTCGATGCCTGAGCCGAGCATGGGCTCGGCTCTACAAGTAGATCGATGCCATGCGTCGATGGCATCAAGGGGCGCCGGGCAATGCCCGACGCCTCTTTTCACTTCGGTTGGTAACGCACGCTCAGCTGGTACTCGCGGCCGGGCTGGTTGAACCACGCCACGGTCTCGTACTCGCGGTCGAACACATTGGCCACCCGCGCCAGCACCGACCATGCCGGGGTCAGCGCATATTCGGCGCGCAGATCCAGCGTGCCGTAGCCGCCGACCTTCACTGCGTTGGCGGCATCGTCGTAGCGCTTGCCCGCGCCCTGCACGGTCAGGCCGGTGCGGAAGTCGCCGAAGCGGCGGTCGATGTCCAGGCGCGCGGTCTGCTGCGCGCGGCGTGCCAGCCAGTTGTCGAACTGCGTGCTGCCGCTGGTGCGGTTGCGCGGGTCGGTGAAGCTCAGCTGCGCGTTGATGTCGAAGCCGGCCACGGTAGCGCCGCCGGTAAGTTCCGCACCGCGGATGCGCGCCTTTTCGACCTGCTGCATGCGGAAGGTGGCCGCATCATAGGTGATCAGGTCATCGATGCGGGTCTCGTACACGTCCAGGCCCCAGCGCCAGCCCTGGCCCTGCTGCGAGATACCGAGGTTGGCACTCTTGGACTTCTCCGGGTCCAGCGTCGGCACGCCGCTCCACGGGTCGTACAGGTCGCTGAAGGTCGGCGCCTTGAACGCGGTGCCGTAGCTGGCGTTGACGCGCAGGCCGTGGCCCAGCTCCATCGCCCAGCCGAGGCTGCCGGTGGCGTGGTTGCCGAACTGCTGGTTGTCGTCGTTGCGTGCGCTGGCCTGCAGCTGGTGACGGCCGAAGCGCGCCTGGTACTGCAGGAACACGCCGGTATTGCGGCGGCTGTCGACCAGGTAACCGGCGCTGCTGCCGTCCAGGTTGTCTTCGCTCCAGTCCACGCCGGCGCTGAGCAGCTGGCCTTCGGCCACACCGATGTCGGCCTGCAGCGAGGCGCTGTCACGGTGCGTCTGTGCGCTGCCGCGTGCACCAAAATCGCCGAAGTTGTCGGACTCGTTGTCGCTGCGGCCGACGTTGGCAGTCAGCGTCAGCTGCTCGGACGGGGTGTAGCGCACCTTGCCGGCCAGCACCTGCTGGCGGGTCTCGGAGTAGTTGTAGTAGCCGTCGTAGTGGTTCTTGCCGTCGGCGCGCAGGGCGCTGCCTTCCACGGTCCACTGGTCGCTCAGGTTGTAGCCACCGCGCAGGCTCTTGGACAGGTTGCGGTAGCCGTCGCGGTCGGGTTCATCGGCAAAGCAGCCGGCAAACAGCGTGGCCGAGCCGCGGCAGGCATCGATGCCGTCCGAATGCTGGTAGGCGATGTCGGCGCCGAACCAGCCGCGCTCGGTGCCTCCGCCGATGCCGCCGCTGGCTTCACGCAGGCCGTTGCTGCCACCGCCGAGCTGGAAGTGTGGAGCGAAATCGCCCTGGTTGCGGCGGGTGAAGATCTGGATCACGCCACCGATGGCGTCGGCACCGTACAGGCTGGACTGCGGGCCGCGCACGATTTCCACGCGCTCGATCTGCGCCAGCGGCAGATCCTGGTACATCGCTAGGCCGAGGTCGGCGCTGTTGATGCGCACGCCATCGACCAGCACCACGGTATGCGAGGAGTTGGTACCACGCAGGAACAGCGAGCTCTGCTTGCCCAGGCCACCGGAATTGGTCAGGTTGATGCCGGCGCGGCCCTGCAGCAGTTCCTGCAGCGAGGTGGCCTGGCTGGATTCGATCTGCGCACGGTCGATCACCTGCGCAGGCGCAATGCTGTCCTGCAGGGCGATCGGCGTGCGGGTGGCGGTGACCAGCACCTGATCGAGGTCGGCGGCGCGATCTTCGGCCAGGGCCAACGCAGGAAGAGCGGCCAGCACGGCCAGGGACAGCATTCGGGACTGCAGTTTCATCGGGGGGACTCCAGGTGCCGCGCACGCCCGCGCAGCGAAGGGGAGGAGTCACAACAGGCAGGCACGCGCCGATGCCGCGGCCATCGCCACAGACATCCAGCGCCATGCCCACCGCATCGCGACCTGAGGCTTCCGGGCCGGTCTCCGGGCTCGCCGCCGGGTGGCCCAAGGCCACCGTCCAGGCGCCTTCCCATGCCTGCGGCACAGTGGCGGGTTGCCTGGAACTGACGTGCTTACCGTTGCGGGGGCAGCGCCGGCATGGCGTGTTGTCACGCGTCACCGGCTTCCCGTTTCAACCTGCCGGCAGGGCCGCAGGTCACCTGGAAGTGCGCGCAGTCTACGGCATCGCGGCCGGCCGGTAGCGCCGAACCTGCTCGGCTGATCAGGTGCAGATGTGCCTGCACGGTGCAGCAGACCTGCGCCAGCGCCTAGAATGCAGCTCGAATTATCGTGGTGCCGTTGCCGATGTCCGTCTGTTTTCCGCTGTACCCGCGCCGCCCGTACTGGGCACGCGCATGATCCTCGACCTGGTCCGCCATGCCGGCAACGGTCGCGATGAGTTCCTCGATGGCCGCAGCGATCCGCCGCAGCTGGCCCGGCTGCCGCAGGAGCTGGTCGATGCCTATGCCGGGCAGTCGTGGGAACGGGTGATCAGTTCGCCGCGCCTGCGTTCGCTGCATACGGCGATGGCACTGGCCACACCGCGCGCGCTGGACGTGGAGGCGGACGAGGAGTGGGAAGAGCTGGATTTCGGCGACTGGGATGGCCAATCGCTGTTCGACCTGCCGGAAGACGCGTTGGCCGCCTTCCACGCGGATCCGCACGGATTTCCGCCGCCGCATGGCGAGAGCTGGGGTCATTTCGAACGGCGCATCGCACGCGCGCTGGATCGACTGCTGGATGACGACGACCCGGCGCCGACGGTAGTGGTCAGCCACGGCGGTCCGCTGCGCATGGTGCTGTCGCAGGTGTGTGGCCTGCCGATGTCGCTGTGCTGGGCGCTGCGCATCGACCACGGCACGCGCCTGCGCGTGTGGGTCGAGCGAAGTGAAGCCGGGCTCGTGGGTGAGCTGCTGGAGCTGCAGCAGCCCTGACGAAGTCGGTAGCGCCGGGCCATGCCCGGCGGATTCCACATCACCCGCGCTACGCGCTCGCCGGGCATGGCCCGGCGCTACCGATCAATCCTCGTCGGTGCTTTCGGCCATGCCTTCTTCGCCGTCGTCCTCGGCGTCGAAGCGCTGCTCATGCACCGGGCCCGATGCCGGACCTGCCGCCTTCAGCGGATGCACCGCGATACGTGCTTCGTAGTCCTGCACCAGCGCGGTGCGCTGCGGTTCGCTCAGTTCCTGCCAGTGGCAGTCCAGCAGCGCACCTTCCAGCGAATACAGCAGGTTGAGGCTGGGCTTGAAGCCGGCGCGCTTGACCTTGACGAAGGCGCCGACGGCACCGATGGCGACCAGGTCCTCGCGGCTGCGCAGGCCCACTTGGCGCAGCCATGCCGCACTCTTCGGGCCGATGTTGCGCAGCTTGACCGCGCTCACGCCAGCGCTCCGACGAACACGTGGGCGATGGCTTCCAGACCGGCCTGGTCTTCAGCATCGAAGCGGCTGACGATGGGGCTGTCGATATCGAACACGCCGATCAGCTCCTCACCCCGGACCAATGGCACCACCAGCTCCGAGCGCGATGCGGCATCGCAGGCGATATGGCCGGGGAAGGCCTCCACGTCTTCGATGCGCTGGGTCACACGCTGGCTGGCGGCCGCACCGCACACGCCCTTGTCCAGCGGAATGCGCACGCAGGCCGGCAGGCCCTGGAACGGACCGACCACCAGTTCCTTGCCGTCATACAGGTAGAAACCCACCCAGTTCAGGTCGGGCAGGGCGTGGTAGACCAGTGCAGCGAGGTTGGCCGCATTGGCGATGCGGTCGGACTCGCCGTAGACCAGGCCACGGGCCTGTTCCAGCAGCTGGGCGTATTGTTCCGGCTTGCTGCCGGTGAGCGAGGCGTTGGCGAACATGGCCGCAGTCTAGCAAGCGTGCCGGGCCAGCGATAATGCAGCCTCTGTTGCCCTGCTGGAGCCTGCGATGTCCCTGCCTGCCACGTTGCCGACGGCCCTGTTCGTCACCGGCACCGATACCGAGATCGGCAAGACCGCCGCCAGTACCGCGCTGCTGCACGCGCTGCGCCGGCGTGGCCTGCGCGCGGTCGGCATGAAGCCAGTGGCCAGCGGCAGCCACGATCTGGGGCAGGGGCTGCGCAACGACGACGCGCTGGCACTGCAGGCCGCCAGTCTGCCGGTGCCGGACTATGCCGATCTGAACCCCTACGCATTGCGCCAGCCGTTGGCGCCGGAGCTGGCGGCGGCAGAAGATGGCGTGCGCATCGAACTGGCACCGATCGTGGCGGCCTTCGAACGCCTGCGCGCACAGGCCGACGTGGTAGTGGTCGAAGGCGTGGGCGGCTGGCTGGCGCCGCTGTCGGCGCAGCTGGACCAGCTTGACCTGGTGCGTGCGCTGCGGCTGCCGGTGGTGCTGGTGGTCGGCATGCGCCTGGGTTGCGTCAACCACGCGCGGTTGACCGCACAATCGCTGCAGGCCAGCGGCGTGGACTGCGTGGGTTGGATCGGCAACCACATCGATCCGTCGATGCAGCGCCAGGATGAGAACTTCGCGACCTTGCAGCAGCGCCTGCCGATGCCCTGCTGGGGACGGCTGCCGTATCTGCCGGAAGCTGGTGGCGAAGCGCTGAGCACGTACCTGCACAACGCGTGAGGGTAGCGCCGGGCCATGCCCGGCGAGCGCGCAGCGCGGTAAGCAGAGAAGCCGCCGGGCATGGCCCGGCGCTACCGATCCATCAACGCGCCACCAGCTCCCGCGCGATCGCACCCAACCGTTCCACTGCGCCGATGAAGCGCGCGTCCAGGGTCTGGCAGCACGACAACCGCAGGCAATGCCGGTATCGCGCGCCACGCGAATACACCTGGCCCGGCATGAACACGATGTCCTCTGCCAGTGCGCGCTCGAACAGTTCACGGGTGTCCACGCCCGGCAGCTCCAGCCACAGCAGGAAGCCTCCCTGCGGCTCGGTCGCGCAGGTGCCGGCAGGGAAGTGCTCAGCGACCAGTTGCCGCAGGCGACCGACCTGCTCGCGGTACAACCGGCGCATGCGATGCAGGTGGTGCTCGTAACTGCCTGCTTCCAGGTAGGCGGCCACCGCATCACCGAGCAGCTGCGGTTCGCCGCCGGTGGACTGGAATTTGAGCAGCGCGATGCGTTCGGCGAAGCGTCCGCCATCGAGCCAGCCGATCCGGTAGTCCGGTGCCAGCGTCTTCGAAAAGCCACCGACCACCATCACCCAACCATCGCGGTCGAACGCCTTCAGCAAGGGCGCCGGCGGCTCGCAGAACTGCAGTTCGGCGTACACCGCATCTTCGATCAGCGGCAGCTGGCGTGCGTTGACCAGCTCGGCCAAGCGTTGCTTGTCGGCGATCGGCATCGTACAGCCCAGAGGGTTGTGTACGGTCGGCATCACCACCAGCGCCGCCAGCGGTGTGTGCTCCAGCAGTGCTTCCAGCGCATCCACGTCCAGGCCGCGCTGCGGATGGGTTGGCAGTTCGATCGGCTGCAGACCGAGGGTGGTCAGCAAGGGGTACAGGTTGAAGTACGAGGGCGCCTCGATGCCGACGGCATCACCGGCCTGGGTGACCGCGCGCAGGGCCAGCTGCAGTGCCTCCATCGCGCCATGGGTCAGCAGCAGGCGCTCGGCATGGGTATGCAGGCCCAGCCGTGGGCCACGCCGCACGATCTGCGCCAGCAGGCGCTGCGAACCGTTGGGACGGGCGTAGGTTTCCACGGTCTGCTGGCCATGGCGCAGTACCTGCGCGGTGTGCCGGGCCAGCTGCGCGCCCGGGTAGAACTGTCGTCCGCGCGGGCCGGCAAAGGCCAGGTCGACCACGCCGGGGCGGCGCTGTGCTTCCAGCACGCGGGCCATCAGCACCTGCTGCAGCGGCGCAGTGGGTGCTGACGGTGCATCGCGCAGCGATCGCTGCGGTGCCGACAGTCGCGGCGCAACCTCGAAGCCGGCCTTCGGCCGCGGAATGACCAGTCCGGCGTCTTCCAGCTGGCGATAGGCCGCAATCACGGTGTTCAGGCTGAGCTGGCGCTGCGAAGCCATCTGCCGCAGCGACGGCAACCGGCTGCCGACCGGCAGGCGTCCGCCGTGGATGGCTTCAGCCAGCTCGTCCGACAGCCGCTGGTAGCGGGGTGGAATCATCGTGGTGGTGTCTTCTGTATCCATCGAATCGACCCGCATCTGGCTCTGTACCCATGATGCCGACGAGCCTAGCATGTCGTTGTCGGCCCGGCCTGATCGGGGCCGGGCCGATACTTCCCAAGCGCACGGCCCTGTGGCCGTGCGTCTTTTTTTGTTGTGTGTAGAGCAGAGCCCATGCTCGGCTGCTCTTCCGCCAACAGCAGCCGAGCATGGGCTCGGCTCTACAGAAGAAGGGGTGTCACCGCATCGGCACCAGCGCCGGATCGCGGCGGTACAACGCCGGGAACTGCTTGCCGAGCGCGGCCAGCTTGGGCGCGTCGTAGTAGCGGATGTACGCGGCCTGCGGGTAGTTGCTCATGTAGTTCTGGTGGTAGCTCTCGGCCGGGTAGAAGCGCTGGCCACTGCCCACCTGGGTAACGATCGGCGCGCGGTAGCTGCCCGCCTGGCCGAGCTGGCCGATGTAGGCGCGGCTTGCTGCCTGCTGGCGCGTGTCATCGACGAAGATCGCCGAGCGGTACTGGCTGCCATGATCGGGCCCCTGCCGGTTGAGCTGGGTCGGGTCGTGCACCACCGAGAAGAACACCTGCATCAGCTGCCCATAGCTGACCTGGCGCGGGTCGTAGTCCACCTTCACCGCTTCGGCGTGGCCGGTGCGGCCACCGCTGACGCGCTCATAGCGGGCATCGG